>JBDSLN010000538.1:0-15742 GCA_039916365.1 Vicinamibacteria bacterium | reverse complement strand
GCCCACGAGCTTGAGCCCGGCCAGCAGACCGTCTTCAGCGTCGAAGAAGATCTCGGCCTCGCTGATCAGATTCTTGGGACCATTTTCCTTGTCCATGAATTCGATACGCATTTCTTTTTCTCTCCCTGGTTTCTGGTTGGTGTTCGAGCGTTGGTGCGCCACAACCGCGTTGAGCTGAACAGCCGCAACGCCTGGGAGAGAGGGCGCACTGGAGCGCGAAGATCCTCGTTGAGGACCGCCGCGACCTTAAGTGCCCGGTGCGGCGGATCAGGTCCGACTCGTGGCTCGAAACTTGCCGCCGACCGAGAGATCGGTCTATAACGGCCGGGAATGCAAGAGTCGTTCCAAGAAAAGCGCCGTGCGAGCGCGCTGAAATCCAGGTCCACGTGGGTCTGGCGCACGCTTGCCATGGTCGTCGTTGTCGGAGTCTCGGTGGCGGTCTATCAGTCGCTTCAAAGCAACCCGTCGAAGACGCCAGGCAAGATCGGCGATCCAAGTCTTGGAGGATCGCCCGTCGCCACCGCTTCGGCCTCTCCAGGCGCGACCCGAACGGGATACGCCCCGAACGATCCCAAAGCCGACAAGCTGGAGGCTCTGATCTTCGAGTCCTTCAGTGCCACGGGCAAGCAGGGGGTCAAGCTTGAAGCTCAAGGTTCATCGGGGCGTGAAGCTGAGACCCGTTTCCTCGATACGGTGAAGGCGAAGGTTCCCTTCGTGTCGCAAGGGAAGCAGACCACCATGGAAATCGTGGCCGACCACGCGCAGCATGTCGCGACCCGGCCGTCGGCCCTCTTTCAGGGACACGTGAAGATGACCACCGAAGACGGACTGGTCCTGGAGACCGACGAACTCTTTTATGACGGCAAGGACGGTGTGGCGCAGAGCGAGAAGAAGGTCATCTGGCATCGCAAGGACATTTCCGGCGAAGGCGTCGGGATGCTGTACGAAAGCTGGAGCGATTCCATCAACTTCTTCAAGGACGTGAAGATCAGATTGCGCGACCCCGACGACCCGCCCGCCGACATCGACGCCAACGCCGCGTGCCTGTCGCGTGACCAGAACACGCTGTTTCTCGATGGGAATGTCCGCATCGCTCAGGGCGCGAATCGAACAAAGTCTGGTTCGCTGGAACTCTTCTTCGGCGAGGACCACGCGATCTATCGGGCCGTTTTTCGCGATGGCTTCGAGCTGCTGGCCAAGGGCGACACCGCAGCACTCGGTTTTTCGTTCCCGCGCGCGTCCGGTCAGAAGATCATCCGTGGTCGTCGTCTTGACATGACCTTTGGCGAGGGACGGGTTCTTGAGGAAGTCGCCGCCGGACCGGAAGCTTTGATGGTTGTGGAGCCGGGGCCGGGCGATTTGCCGGAGCGCCGTGAGATCCGAGCCGACACACTCATCTTCAAGTTCGGTCCCGATGGCAAACTGCGCGAGTACCTCGGCAACAGCGGAACCAGCGTGCGCTTTATTCCTCTCAATCCAAAGGCGGGCGATCTGCGAACGATCTCCGCCACCGATTTCTCCGCGATCTTGGATCCCAAGACCGGCGAGGCGGAGACCATCTCCTTCACGGAAAACGTCGTCTTTGAGCGGAAGAATCAGAAGGGCAAAGGGGCGAAGGCCGAGTTCAGCGAGAAAACCGCCCGCATGGTGGTCTCGGGCAACGCTCAGTTCGAGGATTCTCTGAACAAGGTCACGCTCCTTGCCTCGTCGATCGACATCGACACCAAGATCGGCTCGTTCCGAGCGTGGGGTGGGGTGCGCCACACGCAGAAAGGCGGTATCCCGGGAGCGCCCTTTGGCACGCCTGGCTCCGACCTCCTCGCCACCAGCCGACAGGTCATCTACGACTCCCCTAAGAAGAGCACCCAGTATCTGGAGCGCGTTGTCTTCCGCGCCGGCGAAGACGACATGCGCGCCGCCACCATCGAGACGGTCGACCTTCCCCAAGGGCCAAAGATCACCGCTGACACGGACGTCGAAATTCTCGTGGCCGGAGGTGCAAGCGGGACCGGCATCGAAGCGCGCGCCGCGAAGATGGTCTACACGCCAGAGGACAAGAAGTTCGATTTCACGGGCGGTTCGACGGTAAAGCAGAAGGAGTTCGAAACTAAGGCACCCCAGATCATGGTTGGCCTGGGAACCGCGGGAGCCTTCGAAGTGCGCAGCCTGGAAGCGCAGGGAGGGCCCGTGTCGATCAAGGCCAAGGATCGGATCGCCGACGCGACCCATCTTCTCTACACCCCGCTGGACGGAAAGGTGATTCTTGACGGCTCGCCGGTGAAGCTCGAAGACAACGGACGCAAAGTTCAGGGGAAGTCCATTACATTCTTCACTTCCGGCGATCAGGTTGAAGTCATCGGAGAAGAAGGACGCACCGAGACGGTGCTGCAGAGAAAGATCAAGAAACCGTGAGCGCGCCCCAGATTTCCCTCCGAGCCGAGGGCCTGACCAAGGCCTACGGATCCCGCGTGGTGGTCAAAGACGTCAATATCGAAATCTCCACCGGAGAAGTCGTCGGTCTGCTCGGCCCCAATGGCGCGGGCAAGACCACGACCTTCTACATGGTGGTCGGTCTGACCAAACCTCGCGCTGGTTCCGTCTTCCTCGGGCGCGACGACATCACCAGCCTGCCCATGTATCTGCGCGCGCGGGCAGGCATCGGCTATCTGCCCCAGGAGACCAGCGTTTTCCGCAAGCTGACCACCGAAGAAAACATCCTCGCCGTGTTGGAGACCCTTGGTTACTCACTGCGCGAACAGAAGGCCCGGGCGGGCGAGCTTCTTCAGGAACTGGGCATCGCCGGCCTCGCGCACCAGAGGGCCGACACGCTGTCCGGCGGTGAACGAAGGCGTCTCGAAATCTGCCGGGCGCTGGCCGCTTCGCCTCTTTTTATTCTGCTTGACGAGCCTTTTGCCGGCATCGATCCGATCGCCGTCGCGGACATTCAGCGGATCATTGCGTATCTTAAGAAGCGGGGACTTGGCATTCTGATCACCGACCACAATGTTCGAGAGACACTCCGGATCACGGATCGCGCGTACATCATCCGCGACGGGGAGGTCTTCCGCGCGGGGACCCCGCGTGCGCTCGCAACCGACGCCGAAGTCCGTCGCGTCTACCTCGGCGACGATTTCGATCTGATGCTTCCAGTGTCGAAGGCGTAGGCGATGGCTCTCCAACAACGTTTGTCTCTTTCGCCCAGGATGTCGCAGCGTCTCGTTCTGACGCCTGCGATGCAGCAGGCCATCAAACTCCTGCCGCTCACGACGCTTGAACTGGCAGACGTCATCAACCAGGAGATGAACGAGAACCCTCTTCTCGAAGAGATCCCCGAAGACGAGGTGACCGGCCCCACCCCCGATACCGATGGTGACGGTGCCGACGGGGGCGACGTCGCGGCAGCGGCCGAATCGGAATTCGAATCGGAATTTGCCGACATCACCGCGAGCGACGCGCAGCAGGTGGAGGCGGCGCCCGAAGTTCCTGTTGAACCGCTGGCGGAACAGACCGGCCTTCAGGACAGCGATATCGACAAGCTGTTCGAGAACGTCATGGACGACACGGGCGTCCGCGATATGGCCCAGAGCGATCCGGACTCCGAGTACTCGATCGAGAACCGTCTGGCGACCACCGTCGACCTTCGCGATCACCTGCTCGCCCAGCTTCGTCACAACATCTCGCCCGGAATCCTGCGTGATCTGGGCGAAGGCATCATCCAGAACCTCGATGACGATGGCTATCTTCGTACTCACGACCCCGCCTGCGAGCTGAGCGACCATGCGGTATGCGGCAAGATCGTGCCGACGACGCTTGACGAAGTGTGCCAATCGATGGATCTCGATCCAGAAATTCACCGTGGCGATGCCGAGAAATCGCTTCGCCTTGTCCAAACCTTCGATCCCGCGGGAGTCGGTGCGCGCGATCTTCGCGAATGTCTGTTGATCCAGCTTCGTTACTTCGGATTCGGCGAAACCCCCGCCGTCACAATCGTCGAGTCACACATGCGCGCTCTCGAGATGCGCGATGTCGCGGGTCTTGTGCGCGTCCTTGTAAAATCGGAGAAGGAGGTTCTCGACTGGCTCGACCTGATCGAGAGCTTGGATCCGCGTCCTGGCAGCACGCTTTCCGCGAAGGCGCCATCGTACGTGGTGCCGGATGTGATGATCTTCAAGAAGGATGGCGCGTTTGTGGTCGAGTTGAATGACGACTCTCTGCCTCGGCTTCGCATCTCGTCGAGCTACCGCCAGTTCCTAAGCGCCGGTTCCACCGCTGACGATGAGGCGAAGACCTACGTGCGCGACAAGATGCGCAGCGCGCTCTTCCTCATCAAGAGCGTCGACCAACGCCAGCGCACGCTTTATAAGGTCGCCGATTCGATCCTGCGCCGGCAGGAAGCGTTCTTCGAATCGGGAATCTCCGCCTTGAAGCCGATGGTCCTGCGTGACGTTGCTGACGACATCTCGATGCATGAGTCGACGGTGTCGCGCATCGTCCAGAACAAGCACGCGCATACGCCCCAGGGTGTCCTGCCCCTGAAGTTCTTTTTCCATTCGGGTCTCAAGGGCGAGTCAGGTGAAGCGGTTAGCTCCGTCGCGATCAAGGAGAAGATCCGCAACCTGATCGACAGCGAGACCCCGGGCAAGCCGCTTTCCGACGCGCAGATCGGCCAGGTCCTTTCCTATCAGGGCACCACCATCGCCCGGCGGACCGTCGCGAAGTACCGAGAGGAGATGCGTATCCCTTCGTCGTCAGAACGCAAAGGCCGTCCGCGGTGAAAAAGCCCTTCGCTCCGCGCGTTGCAGTAAGCGTGCTGCTGAGCGAAGAAGCGAAGCCCCTTGAGTTGAAGCTGCTCGCGGGCAAGGCGGGGCTCAAGCGTCTGATCGATCGAACGCGGGTGCAACGTCCCGGCCTCGCGTTGACCGGATTCACGCGCTATCTGAGCCCCGGACGCGTCCAGGTGCTTGGGGGCAGCGAGTCCTCCTTTATTCAAACCCTTTCGGACAAGCAGCGCGCCAAGGTGTTCGGCCGATTGATGTCCAAGAAGATCTGCTGCGTCGTGGTCACGCGCGGCCCAGCACCTCCGGCCGAACTCAAGCGCGAATCAGAAGAGCGTGGCATCCCCGTCTTCACCACCACGCTCGATTCCACCGCGTTCATCAAACGGCTCACCGAATTTCTCGAGGACCAGCTCGCTCGTACCACCCGCCTTCATGGCGTCCTCATCGATGTCCTGGGCATAGGCGTTCTGATTCGCGGCGAGAGCGGCATCGGAAAGTCGGAGTGTGGTCTGGAGCTTGTCGATCGCGGGCATCGCCTGGTGTCCGACGATGCCGTGGATATCAAAGCGACCAGCCAGGGATTGCTCGGCGCGTCCCCTGCCGCGACACGCGATCACATGGAGATCCGAGGTCTTGGCATCCTCAACATCCAGGATCTCTACGGCGTGTCGGCGGTCAGTCCGGAAAAGACTATCGACATCGTGGTGCGCCTCGAAAAGTGGAATCCGCGAAAGTCCTATGACCGATTGGGGCTGACCCGGGAGCTTGAGATCATCCTCGACGTGCCGATCACCCTTCTTCGACTGCCCGTTGCTCCAGGACGCAACGTCGCCCTGCTGGTGGAGCTTGCCGCGAAGAATCTTCTGTTGCGCGCGCGGGGCCATGACGCGGCGGCCGCGCTGTTGAAGCGTGTCGAAGAGCATGCCGGCTTGCCGCCGCGGAGCGCGTCGTGAAGAGGGCAACCCGCGCGACGAAGGGCCAAGCCGAGATCATTCTCATCTCCGGGTTGTCCGGGTCCGGAAAATCGCACGCGGCAAACGCGCTCGAAGATCTTGGATTCTTCTGCGTCGACAACCTGCCGACCACGCTGCTTCCCGGCTTCGTTGAGTTCCTGAAAGCTTCTGCCATCCCGCGCGCGGCTCTGGTCGTCGACATGCGCGATCCCAGTTTCGTGGCGCACTTCGAGGGCGCCTTTCGGAAGCTGAAGCGTCCGTCGGTCAAGGTCAGCCTCGTGTTTCTGGAAGCGACCGACGCGACCTTGATCCGGCGCTTCTCCGAGACACGCCGTGCCCATCCCCTGGCCACGAATCAGCCCGTGCGTGAAGGCTTGCGCGAAGAACGCCTGGCGTTGACCTCGATTCGTCGCTCCGCCGATCTGATCCTCGATACTTCAAACCTCAGCGTCCACGAGCTGAAGGGCTACATGCAGGAGCACTTCGGCGGAGGTAAGAAGGGCCAGGGGCTCGTTCTCACCGTGTTGTCGTTCGGTTTCAAACTGGGACTGCCGGCGGAGGCGGATCTGGTCTTTGACGTTCGTTTTCTAAAGAATCCACATTTCGACCGGCATCTGCGACCGCTGACCGGGCTGGACCCAAAGATTGTTCGGTATCTGAAGACCGCGCCGGGAACACTTGAGTTCCAGGCAAAGCTGCTCGATTTCCTCAGTTTTGTGATCCCTCAATACGTGGCCGAGGGCAAGACCTACCTGACCATTGCGGTGGGCTGCACGGGAGGCCGGCATCGTTCGGTGATGATTGCGCGCGAACTCGCGCAGGAACTCGATGAGATGGTCGATGTCACGGTCAGGCTGCGTCATCGGGACTTGAAACAGAAATGATCGGCATCCTCGTCGTGACCCACGGAAAGGTCGCCGAAGAACTAGTGAATGCGCTCGAGATGATTATCGGCGAGCAGGAGCGCGTCGAGGCCCTTTCCATCGACTGGGAAGTGGATGTCGATATCGCCAAGGGTCACATCGGCAAAGCTCTCGCGCTGTGTGGCAAGAAGAACGTGCTGATCCTCACCGACATGTTTGGCGGTACGCCGACCAATCTGGTGTTGCCGCTTGCAGGCGAGAACATAGAGGTGGTGACCGGCGTGAATCTTCCAATGCTCATCAAGGCGTGTCAGATCCGCACGAAGCCTTTGGTGGAAGTCGCGCGAATCGTATGCGCGCAAGGCCGCGAAAGCGTCCAAGTTGCAGGAGACTTCCTTAAGCCGGGGGGCCGCAATGCAGACTGAGTCCCTGCTCAGCCCCCCGGACTCATGGATGACGGCGACTGATGCGACGTAGGACGGTCCGGGTTGTGAATCCGCTTGGATTCCATGCCCGGGCTGCCGCGCGTTTCGTGGCCGAGGCCTCCAAGTTCTCTGCTCAGATCACCGTAGTCTTCAAAGACAAGGAGATGGACGGCAAATCCATCCTTGGGTTGTTACTGCTGGCGGCTCCCTGTGGCGCGAGCATTCAGATCCGGGCAGAAGGAAAAGACGAAGCCGAAGCCGTTCGCGCGCTCGCCACTCTCATTGGCGCGGGCTTCGGGGAGGTTCCCAAGAATTGAAACTGTCGGGTTTCGCGATTGCGGGCGGACGTGTCCTCGGACGTGCCTTCGTGTTCCGTCGCGCGGAACGTCAGGTTCCTTTTCGGAGCATCGACAAGACCGCGGCCCCCCAGGAGAAGGAAAGGCTGCAGGACGCGTTCCGCGCGGCCCGCACAGAGCTCGCTGATCTCAAGTCGAAGTTGTCGCACGAAGCGGGTGAGGCGCACGCTTACCTCTTCGATGCCCAGGTGCTGATGCTTCAGGATCCGCTGCTTGCAGGCCGTAGCCTGACCTTGATCGACGAGCGATCGATTGGCGCGGAATGGGCGCTGACCATCGTCTGCGACGACCTTCGCCGTCTCTTCGCGCGCGCGTCCGCCGTGATCGCCGAACGCTCCCACGATCTTGACGATGTCCTTGATCGCGTCCTGGCCCTGCTTGGAGGCACCAAGGGAGATCTCGTCTTGCCGCAGGGCGAAAAAGTCGTCCTGATCTGCGAGGACTTGAAGCCTTCGGAGGCGGCCGAGATCGATTGGTCGCTCGTGGGTGCATTGGTGGCGGATCACGGATCGCCCACGCACCACATGGCGATTCTGGCGAGGTCGCGCGCTATTCCCTGCGTGCTCGGGGTGCGCACGGCCACTGCTCATGTCGCAAGCGAGGCCCTGGTGCTCGTCGATGGCGACGCCGGTTTCATCGACACGAATCCATCACCCGAAACGCTGATCGAATCGCCCCCTGCGTCCCAACCCGACCGCATTCTGGAAGGTCCGGTTTTCACCGCCGACAAGGCCGAGATCATTCTTCGCGCGAACATCGAATTTCCCTCGGACGTCGACATGGTACGCGAGGCGGGTGCGATGGGCGTCGGGCTCTTCCGCTCTGAGTATCTGCTCTCGCGGTCCGGTCGAGCGCCCACCGAAGATGCTCAATTAGAGCTGTATCGACGCCTCGCCTTGGCGGTTGCTCCGCATCCTTTGACCGTCCGCACCTTCGATCTGGGACCCGAGGATCTGTCGCCCGCGAGCCCTTCAAGCCCCAATCCCGCACTCGGTCTGCGCGCCTTCAGGCTGCTGTCCCGAGGGACCGAATACTTCCGAAGTCAGATCCGCGCGTTGCTCCGGGCTGCGGATGAAGTCGCGATTCGAATTCTGTTTCCCTTCGTGGGCGGGGCGAGAGATGCAGATGAGATCCTCAGCCTGGTTGAGGAACTCGAAGGCGAACTGCATTCGTCGGGTCGGTCTTTTAGGCGCCCGCCTCTCGGCGCGATGATCGAAATTCCTTCTGCCGCGCTGGTGGCCGAATCCCTGGGCCGCAAGTTCGACTATCTCTGCGTCGGCACGAATGACCTGATCCAATACACACTGGCGGTCGATCGCGCCGATCCAAGGGTCGGGCATCTCTATGCGCCGTTTCATCCTGCGGTCGTTCGCCTCCTGGGCGACATCGTGAGTGCTGCGCGCCAGGCCAAGGTTCCGCTTTCCGTATGCGGTGAAATGGCGGCCAGCCGCGATGGCGCGCTTCTGCTCGTGGGACTTGGCTATCGCGAGTTGTCGATGTCGCCTTCCTCGATCCGGGCCATTCGCGACGTTCTTTCCGCCGCCCGCATCGACGAGTTGGAGACCGCGGTTGGTCAGGTCATGAAATCAGACACGCTGAGCGCCGATTCATTCGCCACGGCCATTCTCAGGGTCCACGCGCAGAGGCGGAGCGGTGAATCGTCCAGCCATTAGATAATCACTCCGCGCGAAATTTAGAACCGAGGAACTCCTGTGAACGAAAGCGCCAAGCGTGTCGAAAAGCCGTGGGGATATGAGATCTGGTGGGCGCGCACCGACCGCTATGTCGGCAAGATCCTGCACATCAACGCCGGGGAAAGTCTCTCGCTTCAGTATCACAATGTGAAGGACGAAACGATCCTCGTCCAAGCAGGCACGCTTCTTTTTGAGACGGGCTCGAAGGACGATCCGACGAATCTCAAGAAGACCGAGATGAAGCCAGGCGACCTCTTCCACATCACGCCGCACACGGTTCATCGCATGACCGGAATCACGGACGTCGACATGGTCGAAGTGTCGACCCCGGAGCTGGACGACGTGGTTCGTCTCGAAGATCGCTACGGTCGTGCGGGCACGAGCAATCCGTGAGTCTCGGCAGGACGGCGCTTCTCGCTCTCGCCCTCGGAGGTGCCTCGTCTCCAGTCGTTCCTGATCGACCGATCGATCTCTTTCCGAAAGGGAGCCTGGCGGATTGGGAGTATGTCGCCGGTTTGCCAACCGACATCGCTCAGGTCGCGGCCGTATCCGACGGCGTCGTAACCGTCGCCGGAAAACCGAGCGGATATCTCGCGACGCGCACGGCCTACACGGCCTACGTCCTGCACGCGGAGTGGCGCTGGGCTGATCTGACGCAGACATCCAAGAACGGCGGCGTGCTGGTCCACATCACCTCCGGGCCGGTGCAGCAAGGCCTGTGGCCAACCTCTCTGCAGGTTCAGTTGAAGACGGAGCATGAAGGCGACATTCTGAGCATGGGCGACGCTCACTTCATGGAGGCTCCGTCCGCTCGCGGCACCGCGACCTCGCCGAGCGACACTCTGGCGAGACACGAGAACACTCCAGGGAAGCCTCTCGGTGACTGGAACAGCGCCGACGTGACCGTACGGGGCGACGTCGTCGAGGTGACGGTGAATGGGGTGCTGCAGAACCGCGTGTCGGGCTGTACGCCTTCCTCCGGTCGGATTGGGTTTCAGCTTGAAGGCCAGCCGTTCCAACTGCGGAACGTCGCGGTCTCTCGCCTGCCGAAAAACGGGCTCTAGGTTCCGACCCAGTCGACGAAGTCTTCTACAGAGTCTGATAGGAAGGATGCGGTGAATCGCAGAAGTCGCGCTCGGTTGGTGGCGCTACGGCCGTGCCCTCGATCCCTCGTTCGGTTCCGGCCCGCATGACCTCTCAATGAATGGTGCGACGCTGACCGCGTCGCCAAGATTCAGAGGAGCCTTGCGGGCCTCCAGCTCACGTCGGGGGGCAGCGTCCTCCGCACGGAGATTCCCGCGTCAGCTAGTCACCACTGTCGTAGTCCCGAAGGTCGGTAGATGTTTCAGATCGGACCTTAAGGCGTACACCGAAGAAGTTTTGGCCGCCACTGTACGGAACCGGACGAAACCGTACGGAGCCGTACGGTCTAAGTTGATTTCACCCTTTATATAAAGGGGAATCGAACTATTTCCGTGGCATAGCCGTTGCTCAGTGAAGAGCTATGGATCGCGCCCTTGACCCTGGATTCGTTTCTTCGCAGCGCCGCCGCCGCGTGGTTCTGGGCGTCACAGGGGTCGCAGCGCTGGGTTTCGCCTTCGCCTACGGACCTTCGCTGCTGCGGCCATCCGTCCCGCTCAATCGCATCCGGATAGAGACAGTTGACCGCGGTCCGGTGGAAGCGTCGATCTCCGCGACGGGCAACGTGACCCCGGATCTTGAAGAAGTCATCGCGAGCCCGGTCGATGCGCGGGTGACTCGCATCCTCAAACGCGCGGGCGATGCGATCAAGGCCGGCGAACCAATCCTCGAACTTGATCTCTCCGAGTCGACTCTGGCGTTCGAGAAGGTCGATCATGATGTCGCGTTGAAGCGGAACGAGCAGCGACGCACTCGCCTCGATCTGCAGAGCCGCCTTGCCGACCTCGACTCAACGACCGAGGCAAAGCGTCTGGAAGTTGAATCGCTGCGAGCGCGACTGGCGCAGCAGACGGACCTCGCGGTCGCGGGTCTGGTGTCGAAGGACGGGTTGCGGGAGGCGCAGCTCAATGAAGCCAAGGCGGTGCTCGAGCTCAAGCGCCTGACTGCATCTCGCGCGATCAGCGAGGAAATGACCCAGGCGCAGATTGACGGAGCCGACCTGGAGCTTGCGACCCTGGATTCGCAACGTCGCGAGGCTCGCCGTGTCCTCGACCTCGGCTCGACCCGCGCCCCCCACAGCAGCATCGTGACGTGGACGGTGACGGAAGCGGGCGCGCTCATCCGTCGCGGTGAACCGCTCGCCCGTCTCTCCGATCTGAAATCCTTTCGCATTGAAGCGACCACCTCGGCGGTTCACGGCCGTTCTCTTCGGGCCGGGCTGGAAGCGCTCATACGGATTGGCAACGTCGATCTCAAGGGCGAAGTCAGCACGGTCGAACCCACGGTACGCGATGGGGTGGTGCGGCTATGGATCCGACTGGTCGATCCGACCAACACCGTCCTGCGGCCCAGCCTCAAAGCGGATGTCTACATCGTGACCGATCGCCGCGCCAGTGCGATCCGGGTGGCCCGCGGTCCCTTTCTCAGCGGAGAAGCGTCCCAGGACGTTTTTGTTGTTCGCGATGGTATCGCCACGCGAACGCGCGTTGATCTTGGCCTCATTGGGTACGACAGCGTTGAGATCGCGAGCGGCCTGCAGCCGGGCGACCAGATGATCGTGTCAGACATGACGAACTACCTTCACGCACGGGAGCTGAAACTGAAATGACCGTTCCAATGATCCGTCTCGAGAATGTCGAGAAGGTCTACCGCACCGACCGAATCGAGACCGTGGCCCTTTCCGGCGTCAACCTCGACATAGAAGAGGGCGAGTTCGTATCGATCATGGGTCCTTCGGGATGTGGCAAGAGCACGCTGCTTCATCTAATGGGTCTTCTTGACGCGCCAAGCAAGGGCACGATTTCCCTCAATGGGGCCGCCGTCACCGATGCGTCCGACGCCTCCCTTGCGCGTTTGCGCAATCAGCAGATCGGATTCGTGTTTCAGTCGTTCCATCTGATTCCCGATCTGTCGGTGCTCGACAACGTCGAGATCCCTCTGCTCTACCGCAAGGTGGGCGCCACGGAGCGGCGGAGGGCCGCCGAAGGCGCTCTGGAGCGCGTCGGACTCTCCGCTCGCATGCACCACTTTCCGTCGCAGTTGTCGGGTGGGCAGCAGCAGCGTGTTGCCATCGCGCGAGCGATCGTGGGACGGCCGCGTGTCCTTCTCGCCGACGAGCCGACGGGCAACCTCGACTCGCAGATGGGTGACGACATTCTGTCCATTCTTCAGGATCTGAACTCAAAAGAGAGGACGACCCTCGTCATGGTGACCCACGACCCGCGCCAGGCCGAGAAGACGGCCCGCACCATCCGGATGTTCGACGGCCGGCGGGTGAACTAGGACGCCATGCTCAAGAACTATCTGAAACTCAGTCTCAAAATTCTGGGGCGGCGAAAGTTCTTCACCTTCGTCAGTCTGTTTGGCATCGGATTCACTCTGCTCGTTCTCACGCTGTCCGCCGCCGTGCTGGATCACATCTTCTCGCCCTACCCGCCGGAGACGCGGGGCAATCGGACCTTGGTCATCGACGCGGTCAGGATGCAAGGCAAGGATTCCATGTCCACGGGCCCGGCCGGGTATGCCCTCTACGACCGATATATGCGAGACATTCCTCAAGTCGAGCGCCTTGCCATCATCTCGTCGCCCGAGATGGTGATCTCCTATTGGAAGGGCGCGCGGTTGCAGTCGATGCTGAGACGTACCGACGCTGACTACTTCAGAATTCTCGACTTCGAGTTCATCGAAGGCGGACCATTCGGCGATGTCGATGTGAGCGAAGGCCGGCTTGTCGCAGTGATCAACGAATCCACAAAGCGGAAGTTCTTCGGGGATTCGCACGCGGTTGGGCAGAGCATGGAAGCGGATGGTCAGACTTTCAAGGTGGTTGGTGTCGTGCCTGATGTCCCGATCTTCCGCCTGATGGCGACGGGAGATCTGTATGTCCCGATAACAACGGCGAAATCGGACTACTACAAAACGCGGCTCCGTGGCGGCTTCATGGCCCTCTTTCTTCTCAAGGACGAAGACGCGGCTCCTGGCGTGCAGCAGGAATTCAAGGCGCGGCTGAAGAAGGTCGAGCTGCCCCCTGGGTTCGACAAGATCCTCGGTAAGCCGCAAACGTTCTTCGCTTCGTTCGCCCAGGCTTTCATCGGCGACTTCGAGGGGGAGGATGCAGGCGATCGACTCTTCGCGATTCTCATCACCGCGGCTACCCTCTTCATGATCCTCCCCGCCGTGAATCTGGTGAATCTCAACCTCAGCCGTGCGCTCGAACGTGCTTCGGAAATCGGCGTGCGCCGCGCCTTCGGGGCGTCCGCGCGCGATCTCCTCCTCCAGTTCCTGTTTGAGAACGTCGTGATTTCCGTGGTTGGCGGCGTGCTGGCATTCGCCGGCACGGCCCTGGTGCTTGGGGCGCTGAATCAAAGCGATCTGATTCCGTACGCGCATTTTGCGCTGAACTGGCGCATTGCGACCTGGGGCTTCGCGTTCGCCCTCGCCTTTGGTGTGATCTCCGGGGTGTGGCCCGCCTGGATATTGTCGCGCCTCACGCCCATCCAGGCGCTCGCGGGAGGAGTGAAGTGATCCGGCATCTTTTCAAGCTGATCTGGAACCGGAAGCGCGCCAATGCGCTCGTGATCGGGGAAATCTTCGTCTGCTTCCTCGTGCTCTTCGCGGTATCCACTCTGTCCATCTACTCGTGGACCAACTATTACCGGCCTCTCGGCTTCGACTATGAACGCGTGTTCTCCGTCGATGTTCAGTTCCCCGAGAGCCGAGGCGATGGAGGTCAGAGTTCTCTCACCGGGGCGGCCATAGCGGCCGCCGAACCGGTGCTCGACAATCCCAACGAAAGCAGGCAGCGTGCGCTGCTCTTGCTGGTCAAAAGCGATCCCGCGGTGGAAGATGCCGCATGGGCGAGTCCTTTGCCCTTTTCCCATTCGAACGAGCAGAGACGCTACACGTTTCGGAAGAGACCCGTTCATTACTCGATGGCGCGATGCACCGATGAATACAAGTCTGTGATGGGAGTCGAAATCACGCGCGGACGATGGTTCGGGCCCGAAGATGACGGATCGAGCTACGAAGCCATGGTGATTTCCGAAGCGTTCGCCAAACTCGCGTTCGGCGCCGAAGAACCGATCGGCAAGAGCATCACTGCGGACCGGGGCACGGTGGGCGGCGATGAGATCGAGCGGCGGGTGGTGGGCGTCATGCGCGCCTTCAAGCAGGAAGGGGAGATGGAGACGGAGGAGTCGTACGTCTTGAACCGCGTCCTCTATCCCAGTCGCCAGATGCGGCGGCTCGGCAGCCTGGCCCTTCGCATGAAGCCAGGGGCGGACGCGACCGTCGAAGCTCGGCTTGCCAGGGCGCTTCAGGCCGCCGCTCCCGACTGGTCGTTCAAGGTCGAGCCGATGGTCATGGGCGCAGAATTCAATCGACGGATCTTCATGGCGCCGATCGGTGTGGGCCTCCTCGTCGCGCTCTTTCTGATCCTCATGGTGGCACTTGGGCTTTCAGGTGTCCTGTGGCAGAGCGTGACCACCCGCATCCGCGAGATCGGGGTTCGGCGCGCGCTGGGCGCCTCCGCCGCGGACGTGAAATGGCAGGTCATCGGAGAGCTACTGGTGATGGCAACCATCGCGATGTTCCTCGGCGTGGTCGTGGTATTGCAGTTTCCGTTTCTCGATCTGCTGGGGCCCGTTCCGACCTCCGTCTTCTTCGGCGGGCTTTCCCTTACTATTGTGGCGCTCTACGCTCTCGCGATCTTGTGCGGCCTGCACCCCGCGCGCCTTGCCACCACCGTCCATCCCGCCGAAGCCCTTCGCTACGAATGATCCTGATCATCGATGACGACGCTTCCGTCCACGCCTCTCTCGGCCTGCTGCTAAAGCAGGCGGGATACGTGTGGAGCGCGGTCTCGAATCGCACCGACGCCATGACCTGGCTTAACAAGCAGGAATGTGCGCTAGTTCTTCAGGACATGAACTTCAGCCGCGAAACCAGCGGGGCCGAAGGACTGGCGTTGCTGCGGGAGATCCGGGCATTGCATCCGGCTCTCCCGGTGATCCTGATGACTGCATGGGGGTCGATTCCGCTGGCGGTGGAGGGGATGAAGCTTGGCGCGGGCGATTTCATCACCAAGCCCTGGACCAACCCGCAGGTGGTTCAGTCTGTTCAGACGGCGCTCGGTCTCGCGCAGGCGCCGCCGGATGCGGGGGCGTCGGTGACGTCGCGCGAACAACTCGACGATCAGTTCGACTTCGGGGGACTGGTCGGTGAAGACCCAGGTTTGTTGCGCGTCCTGCAGATCATCGGTCGGGTGGCTTCGACCGACGCGTCCATTCTCGTGACCGGCGAAAGCGGCACGGGCAAGGAACTCGTGGCGGAGGCGATCCATCGCAATTCGAAGCGCCGCCACGGGCCGTTCGTGAAGGTCAATTTGGGCGGTATCCCGACCGGCCTTTTCGAGAGCGAGATGTTCGGTCATGTGAAGGGCGCCTTCACCGACGCGCGGACCGACCGCGCAGGCCGCTTTGCCCTCGCCCACGGCGGCACGATCTTCCTCGACGAGATTGGCGAACTCGATCCG
>JBDSLN010000537.1:0-5897 GCA_039916365.1 Vicinamibacteria bacterium | reverse complement strand
CCCCCAATGGCCCAAGGCCAGGCTGCGCGCACCCCCGGCGCTTCGGCCGGAGTGACAAACGAGCGCAGCGACTTTGCTCTGGAGTGGGTCCGCACCGCGGAGCCACTCAGGAATCCGGCCTTCGCTCTCACTGCTGATCATGCGTGATGAGAGCCGTGCACCAAACCTTCCGTTCCCTCCCATTTCGGAGCCTCGAATGAAAATCCAGAAGATCGCTTTGACTCTCTTTGCGGCCGGCACCATCGCCGGTTCGCAGGTTTCCGTTGGCGCCATCGAGCTGCCCCAAGATCAGGGTGCTCCCGGCCTATGGCAGAAGCTGCAGAAACTCAAGACCACGGCGAGCGCCATGCACACCACCGCTCATCCCGACGATGAGCACGGCGGCGTCCTCTCGCAGCTTTCGCGCGGCCAGGGAGTGCGCCTGGCCCTCATGACGCTCAATCGCGGCGAATCCGGAGACAACGCAATCGGCAACGAGTTGTTCGATGGCCTCGGGATGATCCGCACTGAGGAACTGGTCGACGCCGGCCGTTACTACGGTCTCGACAATCAGTACTTCACCACGGTCGCAGACTACGGTTTCTCGAAGACTATGGAGGAAGCCCTTACGAAGTGGGGCAAGGAGAACGTTCTGCGCGATGTGGTGCGCATCATTCGCATGAACCGTCCGTTCGTCCTGATCTCCCGTTTCCAGGGCAACTCACGTGATGGTCACGGGAATCACCAGACCGCCGGCATGATCACGCAGGAGGCCTTCAAGGCCGCGGGTGACCCGAACATGTTCCCTGAGCAGATCGCCCAAGGCCTTCGTCCGTGGCAGCCGATGAAGGTCTACATCGGCGGAGCGCGCGAGAACGAAGATTGGACGATCCGTGTCGATCCGGGCGCCTACAGCACCTGGCTGGGAGAGACGTACGCGAACTTCTCGCGCATGGGTCTCTCCTTCCAGCGCTCGCAAAACAGCGGCCGGCTGATGCTCTCCCGCGGCCCACAGTATGGGTACTACAAGCGCGTGGGATCAACCGTCACCTCGGGTGCCAAAGAAGAAAGCTTCTTCGAAGGCATAGACACCACCATCCCCGGGCTCTTCAAGGCGCTGGGTCATGCGGGCCCGGCCGGAGCCGATGCCGCGCTGCAGGCCATCGACCGCGAGGTCACGAATGCGGTGGCCGTCTTCTCCGTCACGAACCCTTCGGCCACGGTTCCCTCGCTGGCCCGCGGTCTCAAGGCCACGCGTGAAGCACTCACAATGCTTGGAACGAGCGAGCCGGACGCCACGTTCATCCTGAAGATCAAGGAGCGCCAGTTCGAAGCCGCGATTGCCACCGCGCTCGGTATCGACTTCAAGGCGGCGGCACAACCCGCGGGCGTGCCTGAGGCTACCGGCCCCTTCGCGGAATTCGCGCCTCCTCCCACCATGGCGGCCCCCGTTTCGGGACAGACCTTCGAAGTGCGCGCTTTCTTCACCAACCACAGTCCCGTGGACGTCACTTTGCGCGGACTGGAACTGATGACCGCCGATGGCTGGAAGAGCACTCCGACCGGAGCCGTCACTGCGAGCACACTCAAGTACAACAACTCCGCGAGCCAGCGTTTCGCCGTCACCCTCGCGGGCGATGTCGCGCTGTCATCGAAGCCCTACTTCACGCGTGCGTCCATCCAGGATGCCCGCTACGAAGTGAAGGACATGAAGCAGATCCACCGTGCGTCCTCCGAGCCGCCCGCAGTCGCGGTGGCGAAGTTCACCGTCGAAGGCGTCGACGTCGAGGCCCGCGAAGTGGTCACGCGTCGCGAGGCGAATCTTCCCTACGGCTACGAGAACCGCGAGTTGCGCGTGGTGCCGGCACTCGCGCTGACCGTGTCTCCCCGCTCCGCGGTCGTGCCGCTCAAGGCGCTGAAGAAAACCGTCTCGGTCGAAGTGGACCTCCTTAACAACGTCGAAGGGGACATCACCGGCGACCTGACCTTGAAACTCCCGACCGGGTGGACGTCCGCCCCGGCGAGCCAGCCCTTCAAATACGCACGGGCGGGCGAACGCAGCGTCTACAAGTTCACGGTGTCGATTCCGTCTGTTGAGAATAAGAGCTACGACATTCAGGCAGTGGCGAAGGCGAAAGGTCGCGAATACACCGAAGGCTACGACGTCATCGCGAAACGTGACCTGGAAACGCGCCTCCTCTATCGGCCTTCCACGATCAGCGTTCGCGGTATCGACGTCACGGTTCCGCGCGGCCTTAAGGTCGGTTACATCATGGGCGTAGGCGACCAGGTGCCCGCAGGTCTCGAACAGTTGGGCGCCACGGTCACGCTTCTCGGCGAGAAGGAACTGGCGAGCGCCAATCTGTCGCAGTTCGACACCATCATGACGGGAACGCGCGCCTACGCGGTGCGCGAGGACCTCAAGACATACAACCAGCGTCTGCTCGACTACGTGAAAGCGGGCGGCAACATGGTCGTGCTTTACAACACGCAGGAGTTCATCCCCAACAAGTGGGCCCCTTATCCGGCCCAGCTTCCGAACCGCGCCGAGGAAGTGTCGGTAGAGGACTCGCCGGTCGAGATCCTGGCTCCGGCCGAGCCCGTCTTCAACTATCCCAACAAGATCACGAAGGCCGACTTTGACAACTGGGTGGAGCAGCGCGGATCCAAGTTCTTCACCGAGTGGGACAAGGCCTACACCCCCATGATCGCGACGTGGGACCACGGTCAGGAGAAGCAGTCGGGCGGCTGGGTTCATGCGACCTACGGGAAGGGGCACTACACCTACTTCGCGTATGCCTTCCATCGCCAGCTTCCCTACGGCGTGCCCGGCGCCTACCGCCTGCTCGGCAATGTTCTCTCCCTCAACAAGGCGCCTACGCCGGCGGTCGGGACGCCGCGGCGTTAGAGAAGCGACGCCAGCATCACGCGTTAGAAAGGTCCGCTTCACCGAGTGGGCTTTTTGCTGCCCCCCTATCGAACCGGCCTACCGCGGTAACAGCATCCGGTCGCGGACCAATCCCAGCAGGTCCTGGTACCCGCCTAAAAACTGCTGCAGGGTATGAACGGTCGCGCCAAAGGAGACGAACTGCTCAGGCTTCAGCGCGCCTTCGTCGTAGGCTAGGTTGAAGTCCTTAAACTTCTTCTGCAGCGTCGCAACGATTTCGGGATTCACCGGCTTGTGCAGGGTGTCCTCGACTTCGATGTCCGAAGCCTCGAACTGTTTCCACCACGGATACGGCATGGTGTGAAGGATGCCGGAACCGATGAGCTGCGACCAATGCAGATGATGACGGTACGCTGCCACGAGCAGGCGTGAACGAAATCCACGCTCGATGAAGAGCGCGTGCGCGCGCTTGAAGACCGCGATGCCGGCCCAGGCGAGATAGCCTGGGTCGATGGCGATCTGCTCCTTCGCGGCGACGCGCTGTAGGAGGTCATCCAGCCGCCCGACCATGAGCGTCATGTAGGGATGAAGGGTTCTCATGTCGGCGCCGGTCTTCGCAGCCCGGTCGAGTCCGCGCTCGAACGCCTCGGCAACCGCCATGGCCTGCGACACCGTGAAACTCACGGTCGCGTTCACATTGATTCCGGAGGCCACCAGTTCCTCTGCGGCCTGAACTCCGGCGGCGGTGGATGGCACCTTGATCGCGATGTTCGGCGCAATGGCGGCAAGCGTGCGTCCGTGCTCGATCATCCGGGCGGCGTTGTTGTAGTGCTTCGGGCTAACCTGCATCGACAAAAATCCTTGAAGCCCCTTGGTCTCAAGGTGCACCGGCTTCAGGATCGACGCAGCCTGCCGGCCCATCTCCTCAATCAGGAGCCAGGCGACTTCGTCTTCGCTCGCGGTGCCATGGTTCGCAATGATCGCGTCGAGAACGGGCGTCCAGGTCTTGAGGTCGGCCTTCACCGCCGCCGAGACGATAACCGGATTCGAAGTGGCGCCCGTGGCGCCGTGCTCGACCGCATCACGCAATTCGCCAAGCGCGCACGAGTCGTTCCAGAACTCTGCGCCTTTCTGGACGGTGAGTCGCATTCGGCTCGGTGAGGTCATGTGTTTCCTTCGGTCGCGGAGGTAAGGCGAGCGACGCCGTTTAGTTGTGGATCATTTCGGTCAGGCGGCGCCGGGCGTCCTGCAACGGGTAGTCGAGGCCGATAAGAAGACCCAGAGTGGGTGCTATGTCTTCGGGGCCGGTGTCGCCTTCGAAGGCGCCCGCTTTGATGGTGGATCCCATGAAGACCACCGGAACATGGCGATCGTATTCGTAGGATGAGCCGTGACCCGTGCCGCCGGCGCTGTCAGTCAGATACATGTACTCCTTGAGGCGGGCGATGATCTGCGGGCTCCGAGGCGCGAAGTAGGAGCGACGCACGGCATCGAAGTACGGATCCTCGGGAGCAGAAGGAGGATCACCCGTGAAGGAGCTCGCGGTATAGACCTTGGCCACCACGCCGGTTGCGATGAGCGCGTCTGAAAGGGTCTGCTCGACATCCTGGCGCCTGATCCCTTGACGTGCGATTGAGCCTAGGTTGAGATAGAAGTCCGGAGCAAGGTACGAAGACACCAGGTCCTTCGCCCGCGGGAACTGCTTCGTAAGCGCGTCCATGCCGACCGTCTGCAGGCCCGCCGGAGAGACGCGCTTCGCCGCGACACCCTGCCTCTGCAACGTCTCGACCAGAGGCATCACCGAGTGATCGCCGGTGAAAACAAAAATGGTGTTGGCGAGCCCGACCCTTGCCTGGACCGCTTCGAAGAGCCGCCCAATGGTCTTGTCCAGTCGAAGCATCTGGTCCATCATTTCGTTGGAGTCGGGGCCGAAGGCATGTCCGATGACATCGGTGGCGGAAAAACCGATCGCGAGAATGTCGGTCACCGCGTCCGCACCCAGGCCGTGGGCATTCATGGCGCCAAGCGCCACGTCGAGGGTCAGCTCATCGGCGTAGGGAGTGCGGCGGAAGTTCTCGTAGTACGCGGGTGAGCCGGGCGCGCCGCCGATAGGATGCGGAAACGACACTTCCTTCGTGTCGAACTCGGTGAGAACCTGGTCCTCGCCCGCGTACTTGCGATAGATGGTCTCGTCGGTCAGCGTTTTGGTCCACGGCTTGGCGGCGTACGAGTCAGGGATCCTCTTGTCGTTGATCGCCTGAAGCCATGGAGGCAGGGTGTTCATGTAGTAGCTGCTGGTGATGAATCGGCCGATCCCCGGCTCGTACCAGTAAGCCGCGTCGGCGCGCGGTCCCGCCATGAGGATGGCGGCGCGATCCTTCAGCGAGACGCCCACCACCTTGGCCTCTGGATGCATCTCCTTGATCATGTCTCCGATGGTGAAACCCACGAAGTTGGCGGGCGACGCCGCGCGTCCGGCGCCTCCCACGGTGTTTACGGACGGGTCTTCGACCACATTGACGACGCGACCGAGCGCATCGTCGTACCAGGAGTTCGCCACGATACCGGAGTGCCAGGCGTTGCGGCCTGAAAGAATGACGGAGTGACCTGGACCCGTTTCGCAGTTCGCATGACGGTAGCGCGCATTCGAGAACACCGCACCCTTCTCAATCAGAGTCTTTAGGCCGCCCGTGAAGAGCGGGCGAAATCGGACCAGGTAGTCGTAACGCATCTGGTCGACCGAGATGGCGACGATGAGCCGGGGTTTTGCCGCAGCCGGCGCCGTGGCGGCGGGGATGACGGGCCGGGCCGCAGCGGTCTGGGCCCCGCTCGATGCCGCAAGCGCCAGCGTCAAGGGGAAAACAACGAACGCGTTCTTCATGGACATAAGGCTAGTCCTTCCGAGAGTTTGCCGAAGAACGGCCGCCCAGGGTCCGAGAACCCGGGCGTCCCGGTCGTCAACCGCCGAAACAAACAAAGGGCGCGCCGTCTCCGAAGAGCCGGCGCGCCTTTCCTCATGGCGTTCGCGGAC
>JBDSLN010000536.1:0-3898 GCA_039916365.1 Vicinamibacteria bacterium | reverse complement strand
GAACTCTTCGCGAAAGCCACCGCGAGATATAGGCGGAAAAAGCGAGACACCCAGTCCGAAGTCGCTCAGCTCACTGCCCAACTCCAGGCCGCCGACCAACGCGCCTTTATCGCCGAGCGAATCGCCGAACTCCTCCGACTTCGTTGGCTCCACATCCCCGGCCCCAGACGGCCTCACTACGAACCTCATCAACGATTCGAAATCCTTCAACTCCGACGAGCGGCGGGATGGAACCGAATCATCACAGCGGAAAAGTTCGCCGTCTCCCCGGCGTGATTTCCAACTGGGAAGGCAAGGTCGATCAAGAATCCGAAACCGTCGGCTCCCTCGTCAAACCTACAGCGCCCATTCGACGAATCGCCGACATCACCCGATCCCTCATTCAGATAATGCGTTGCGCAAGGTTCGGAGGTGCATTCGCCATCGCAGCCCTCGTGACGCGCGCCGGCTGGAAGATCTCCTAGCGATCCGTCGAACGTATCCGCGCCGAGGCTTTCATCCGACCGCCCAACGAGATGCGCGATGACATCCAGCCCGACCCGCCGTCCAACCCCGTGATCACGCGCTTCGTTCACCACACCTGGATGCTCGATCTCTCGCCGTTTCACACGCTCGGCGACGGCGGCGATCTGTGGCTCGGCGGAGTATTCGACGCCCATTCCCGAACGCCGCTGATTCTCAAGACCTATCCGAAAAGGCCCGGCGCCGCCGCGATGGCCAAGCTCTTCAATACTGTCGTCGCCAAGTTTCAGAAGCCGAAATACGTCATCACCGACCTCGGCGTTGAATTCAAAGGCGCCTTCTCGAAAGCCGTCACTCGCTCTGGTGCGGTGCTCCGGCGATGCGTCAAAGAGAATCGCTACGCACCGCAAGACTCGAACGCTTCTGGCGCACACTCCAACAGCTCATCGGATACCGACTTTCTTTTCCCGTCCGACATCCACGATCTCGACAAGCGCCTGGGCATGGCGCTCACGTTCTATCTCCAGAAACCACACAAAGGTCTCAAAGGACGATCTCCAGTTGATGTCTTTCGAGGGGCGATCGATCGGGTCGCAGAAGCGATTCCGGCGCCGCGCGGAAGTCCGGGGGAAGGATCGAGCGAACCGCCGCACCGCGTTCGCTTCCTCGACCCTCAACAACACCGCTTCCCTATCCTCGTTCCAGCCCGCTGACACTTTCGTAACAGCGGCAGACCGAGCGACGCGATAGCTCTGTCTCCGAGTGACATATCGGTCTAACAGACGAATGTGACGTCGGCTTAGTGACGTTTCCATGGGGTAGCTCGCATTCATCGCGTCGAAAGCAGTCGGCCTTTTTTCGCCTTCCGGCCGGCTCACACTCCCATTGCGTCCCAACCGCCCTACCCACCTCACACGACTGGAAGAACGTCATCGAACATCAGAAGATTCCCGTCCGCCGATGCAACCGCGATGCCATTGCCCACAATCGTGGGTTCGTAAAGCTCAGCCTTGTACTTGTAACTCCACGCGAGCCCGCCGTCGCTCATTCGAAACGCTGCGAGCAATCCGCTCTCTGCGAAAACGACGTGCTCCTTCCCAACTACGGGATATGACGCCCAGGCCGGAGAAAAGTCCTCTTCCGGCGTTTGAAGCAGGCGCTCGTAGATCGGCTCTCCGGTTTGGGAGTCGAAGCACATCAAATACTTCGTCGCAGATAGCCCCATGGCCGAATCATCGAGTTTTCTGGCTAGCACGATTACTCTGTCCCTCGTACTTCGCACCCGGCCCCCGGTGAAGAGTCGCTTACGCCACAGCTCTCGACCATCCTCCTTCGAGAACATCGCGATGGTCCTATCGCTCTTTCCAAGGAAACACCCGCTGGCCCAATCTATCTCTCCGAGGAACGTGTCCGCCACCGGTCGAGCTCGTTCCCAAATCACTCGCCCGGCGGCGAGGTCAAAGGCTCTCCAAGGCCCGTCTAGACCAGACGCGGCGAGGACGAGGTCTCCACACACAGGTTTGTTGTCAAACGGAAATCCAAAATCGAACCGTCGAAGCTCCGCTAGAGTCAGTAAATCCCGGATGACAACTCCATCCCGCCAATCGACAATCTGTTCTCGCCAGATGCTTGCGTCCCCAAGATCGGCCTGCCAAATGTACTGTCCGCTAGCATCGAGAAGGGCGTCTTTCTTGTCCTCACGGTATAAACCTTTTAGGAACGCACAGCCTCTCAGCGACCCAAAGGATGGATGAACGTAGAAACCCTCGGAATCAATTCGCCAGACTTCTTTCATCGATACAGCGTCCACCGCGGAGAGAAACCTAGGAGATCCCCCATCCTCATACCAAGCGGGGCGCGTTATCAAACGTCCGCCTAGCAAGGTAACGCTCGTACCAAATGCTTGCGGGCCTTTTCCAATTTTCCTCGCTCGCGGCTTTTTCGTCACCATACTCAGAAAGGAACGGAACGACTAAGGGGAATAATTTTTACAGCAGTCCAAAGCGTCTTCTCGGCTGGGTCCAAAGCCGCCTGGATCGCTCCCGGCAGCTTCGAAACGACGTCTGCCGGGACTGTTCCGCGAAAAATGTACTCTAGTTTCGCAAGACTCTTTTGAAGTTCACCGAGATAGAGCGGACCGCTTGTCGCGCCGTTTGCCGCCACCGTGGCGGCAACCTTGGCCGCGTCGACATCCTTGGCGACCTGCCCCAAGAATCCCCTCGAGAAGCGCGAAGCCGCGTCAAAATTCTTCAGTTCCTTCTTCGTCCCATCCAACATACGAATATCGATGAACCGTCGACCGATGTCCTGCTCGACTCTGCGGATGTTGGACCAATTCAGGTCCTTTGCAATGTACTCCGCGACATGGAAGAAACCTGACGTAGAGGTCGGGATCGATCCGATTCTCTTCTTGACTAAGTCGTCCCAGCCCGGAACCCCTCGCCTCACACCCTCGCCAATAAGCTCGAACAGCTCATCGAACTTCGTCGCGCGCTGCGCCGCCGTCGCCAAGGAAGTTGCATCTTGAACGTGGCCGAAGGCGCGCACAATCCTCTTTCGGGGCACATTCGGCGCTATCCGCTGAAATTCCAACATTCCTTCGAGCGCTTTAGCGCTTGGCAAGCGCGTTAGGGCCATTCGGTCCAACACATCAACGAGAAAGCTGAGCTTCTGAACTCCGTACTTCGGATTGTCGAGAATGGGCTTCAGTCGGAGGAGAACATCTCCTTCTATCGCCAGACGCGTTTCGATCCTCTGAATTTTCCCGAGAGCATCGGTCGCGGCATCCGTCCCAAGGGAGTTGATGGCGGTGGTGATCTCTTCCAGCGCACGCCCGGTATCGTCTGCCACGTCTTGCCCGGCGATCTTGACCAGGCTCTCGTCAACGTGCGCTACTCCTGCGGCGACCTCATCTGCCGCTTTCAGCGCGCGCTTCGCAAAATAGGCCCTTGCGAATTGAGGCAACGCGGGACGAAGTGCAGCCTTGATTCCCCGGCCAATCGCAGGCCCAATTGCCGGGAAGCGCTTGGCAACGAGAGTCAACATCGCGACGGAGCCTGTGATGAAGACGCCGACAGAGAGCTTGCCTCGGACGATGTTCTTGCCGGTGAACAAGACGTCGCGCGCGGCGAGGAAGCCTTCAAGGGGGACGGCCAAGCTCGCCGAGAAATCGCAACCGATACCGGACCATTCGTCGTTCTCTCCCGTTGCGATACCGGACAAACACTCAAGGCTCGACTTCCCCGTCTCTCGGCCAAGCGTACTGAGAATGGACTCTTGGGTTGGGGTCACCTCGATACGGCGCATCGGGATGGGCCGAAATCCACTGGTGTCTGCGAGGGGCTCGGGGAGCACACCATGAGTGCGGATCAGGCCTTCCGCTTTCCCGGCCGCGTCAAACGTGAACGACATCTGCGTGTCGTCGTTGCCGAAGGTC
>JBDSLN010000535.1:0-9166 GCA_039916365.1 Vicinamibacteria bacterium | reverse complement strand
CTGTGGGCAATACGGATTTTCATTGCGCGGATCATAAGTGGCGGGCCTTGCCACACGGTACGATCAGCGGTTAGACGTTCTTCAGAAAGGGAATCCCGATGCGCCGCTTCCACCTTGGCTCTGCTCTTACCGTTCTTCTTTTTGGTCCGAGCCTGGCCTCCGCTCAGTCGGTGGGATCCAAACCGGCGGCCGAGCGCGTCGCGGTCAAGACGCCCGAAGCAACCGGTCTCGATGGACGATCCTTCTTCCCGCCCGAACCCTCGCCCGAAGCGAAGGCGCGTCTTGAAGCCAACCTGGCCGCCACGGTCGATGACTTCATCAAGAATCCCGATGACGCGCTCAACATCCTCTAGCTGGGTCGCCGTTATGGTTATCTCTCCCGCTTCCGGGACGCGATCGTGGTGTTTTCACGAGGCGTCACGAAGTTTCCCGAGGACGCCCGCTTCCTTCGCCATCGCGCTCATCGCTACGTGAGCACCCGTCAGTTCGATAAGGCGATCGTCGACTTCGAGAAAGCCGCGAAGCTGATGGCGAACAAGCCCAACGAGCCGGAAGCCGATGGCCAGCCCAACAAGCGGCCCTCTCCGTCCGCCACGCTGAAGTTCAACATCTATTACCACCTCGGCCTCGCGCACTACCTCAAGGGCGACTTCACGAAGGCGCTCGCCGCGTATCGCGAGTGCATGAAGTACTCCACGGACAACGACGATTCGCTCGTCGCCACGTCCGATTGGCTTTACATGACGTTGCGACGCATTGGCCAGAAGGAAGAAGCGCAGAAAGTTCTGGAGCCGATCAAGGAAGGCATGACCGTCCTCGACAACGACGCTTACTACCAGCGTCTGCTCATGTACAAGGGACTTCGTAAGCCGGACCAAGTCTTCAAGAGCGACGAGACGGACGCCATCCAGATCGCGACCCAGGGCTACGGCGTCGGCAACTTCTATCTGGTGAATGGCGAGACGGAGAAGGCGCGGGAGATCTTCAAGAAGGTCGTCGCCGGAACGCAGTGGGCCGCGTTTGGCTTCATCGCTGCCGAGGCCGATCTCGCGCGGACGAAGTGACGCGCATCTCGGGTCAGTCCGCCGTTTGTGCCTTTCATCACCCCCATCGTTGCGGTGTCTTTTTCACCGGGATGCGGCTTGTTAGCATTCCCCGGTCCTACAAGGAGGAACCCCAATGAATCGACGCAGAGCACTCGTGGCGCTGGCCACCGCCTTCACCCTTACCGCATCCGGTCCGGCTTTCGCTCAGGCGAAAAAGAGCAACCGTCCGCAGATCGCGGTTCTGGATTTCGACTTCGGCACGGTCGACAACTGGTGGGGTCAGTACGACATCGGCAAGGGCATCGCCGACCAGCTCGTAGACGCTCTGGTCGAAGACGGCTCCTTCCGGGTCATCGAACGGAAGAAGCTCGCAACCATTCTCGGCGAGCAGGACTTCGCGGCTTCCGGTCGCGCCGATCCATCCGCGCAGACCATGGCGAAGATCGGCAAGGTTCTGGGCGTCAAGTACATCCTGGTCGGCTCCATCACCAAGTTCTCCAACGAGTCCCGCGGCAGTGGCGTGCGTGTGAAGGGCATTGGCCTTGGCGGCAAGAAGACCAAAAGTGAAGTCCGCATCACCGGCCGTATCATCGACATGAGCACCGGCGAGATCCTGATCTCCGGCAAGGGTGTCGGCGAGTCCAGCAAGGGCGGCGGATTCAACTTCAGCAAGGGCGGCTTCGGCGTCGGCTCCGACTCTGAAGAGTGGCGCGCGAGCGGGATCGGCGACGCGCAGGAAGCCTGCACCGCCGACCTGATCAAGCAGCTCGTCGCCAAGATGGACCGCCTCAACTAACCAGCGGCCGTCGTCGTGAAAAAGGGAGCCCTCGTGGCTCCCTTTCTTTTTGCGCGAACAACTTCACCGCCCCTTTACAATCCTCCAGTGAGCGATCGCCCCATTCTTCATATCGTCGATGGCACAGGCCTAGTCCATCGTTCCTTCTTCGCGGTGCGCGGTCTCGCCACCCGAGCCGGCCAGCCAACCGGGGCCGTGTACGGCTTCATCAACACCATCCGCGCGTTGATGGCGATCGAGCAGCCCACGCACTTCATCGTCACGTTCGATGTGTCGGGGTCCACCTCTCGCGCAGCGGCGTATCCAGAGTACAAGGCACACCGTCCAAAGATGGACGCCGACTTGGCTTCGCAGTTTCCTCTTGTGGACAAGGCCTGTGACGTGTTGCGGCTTCCCGTCGTCAGCGCGCACGGCTATGAAGCGGACGACGTGATCGCCACCCTCTGCCGCCAGGCGGTTGAACTGGGTTTCGACGTCGTCATCATCACTAGCGACAAGGACATGCTCCAGCTCGTGTCGGATCCTCGGGTCAGCGTGCTGGCGCCGGGTCGCGACGGCAAGCCGGAGAAGCGCTACGACAGCGCGGGCGTCACCGAGAAGATGGGTGTGCCGCCCGAGCGCGTGATCGATCTGCTCGCATTGGTCGGTGACGCCGTGGACAACGTCCCTGGTGTTCCCGGCATTGGCGACAAGGGCGCGCGAGATCTCCTGCAACAGTTCGGGTCTCTTGATGACCTCCTGGCGAGGGCGAGCGAAGTGAAGCGAGCCGCTTATCGCGATGGGCTGACCCATCACGCCGATAGCGCGCGCCTCTCGCGTCAGCTCGTGACCCTCGACGACAAGGTTCCGGTGACGTTTCAGCCCGATGCTGCGGTGGTGGTGAAGCCCGATCGCGAGGCGTCGTACCTGCTCTTCAAGGAGCTCGAGTTCTCGATCTTCGCGCGCGATGCGGCGCCGGTCGCGACCGCGTTCTCGTTCGCTCATCGCGTGGTCGAGCAGGCTTCGGAACTCGACGGTCTTATTCAAGCCGCGCGTACCAAGGGTGAAGTGGCCTTCTCGCTTTGCATCTCCCCGGATCGCCCGATGGACGCAGGCATCCGCGGCATTGCTTTGGGCTGCGGCGACGACGCGGCGTTTCTCGCCGTGGAGAAGGAACTCCCCGCGAACGTTCGCGGCTTGCTCGAAGACCCGAAGGTGGACAAGTGGACGACCTGCTCGCGACGCGACTTTCTTGTTCTTGCGGAAGCCGGCATCACGCCCCGCGGCCAGGTTCTCGACGCCTCCCTCGCCGCCTACGTGCTCTCGCCGGGCAAGCGCGGATCAAGCATCAAGGCGCTGGCCATCGAAGAAATCGGTCTGCCCGAAAACGCCGACCTGCCGAACGAAGAAGGAACACAGGCGACTCTTCTGGAAGACCACGCGGCCGAGCGTCACGCGCGCGAAGCCGCGGTGCTGGTCCGCATGGCGCCCAGGCTTCGCGAGAAGCTCGACGCGGATGGCCTGATGGATCTCTTTACCCATCTGGAGATGCCCCTCGCCGCCATCCTCGCCAAGATGGAGCGCGCCGGGGTCTACGTCGATCACAAGGCGCTCAAGGCCTTGTCCGAAGAAATGGCGCCGATCATCGAAGAGCTGGCGCAACGCATTTATGCGATGGCGGGAAAGACTTTCAACATCCTCTCGCCGGTGCAGCTCCGAACGATTCTTTTCGAGGAGATGGGTCTTGCCGCCGGTCGCAAGACCGACAAGACGAAAACCTTCTCCACCGCCGACGACGTGCTGGAAGAACTCGCCAAGGAGCACGAGTTCCCGCGTCTCATCCTCGAATACCGGGGCATCACCAAGCTGCGTTCGACGTACGTGGACGCGCTTCCAGAGATGATCAACGCGCGCACTGGACGGATCCACGCGTCGTTCCGTCAGAACGTAGCAGCGACCGGGCGGTTGTCCGCCACGGATCCGAACCTGCAGAACATTCCGATCCGCACCGCCATGGGACGTCGTGTGCGCGAGGCTTTCATAGCACCACCCGGCCATCTGCTTTTATCAGCGGACTATTCGCAGATCGAACTGCGCATCCTGGCCCATCTGTCCGAAGATCCCATTCTGATCGAGACGTTCCGTCGCGGCGAGGACGTTCACGACCGCACGTCGCTCGAGATCTTCGGGCCGTTCACCACCCTCCCGAGAGACGAACAGCGCCGCCGTTCCAAGATGGTCAACTACGCGTTGCTCTACGGCAAGACCGCGTTCACCCTGGCCCAGGACATCGGCATTTCGCGCAAGGAAGCGGACGCGTTCATCCGCGCCTACTTCGAGCGCTATCCCAAGGTCCGCGGATTCATCGACGCGTCCATCGAAGAGGCGCGGAAGACCGGCATGGTCCGCACCATGATGGGGCGGCTGCGTCGTTTTCCGGACATCACGTCGAAGAACGTTCCGGCCCGTTTGGAGTCGGAGCGCCAGGCCGTCAATACGCGTGTGCAGGGGTCTGCGGCCGACCTCATCAAGAAGGCCATGGTCGATCTGGATCTCGCCTTGCACGAACAGAACATGAAGACTCGTTTGATCTCTCAGATTCATGACGAGCTTCTGCTCGAAACGCCCGAGGTCGAAACCGAAGCGGCGACTGAACTGGTGCGCAAGATCATGTCCGGCGCGATGAGCCTGTCTGTTCCATTGGATGTGGATGCCCGGGTAGGGAAGAACTGGTCGGCCGCCCACTAGAAGCGCGCCCATGGCTTTCCTTCCCTTAGCCTGGATCCCGGCGCTTGCCCCCTTCCGAAGTATTGAGAACGGGGGGTGCGCCGGGATTTTTTAGGGACGCTTGCGCCCCTAAAAAAGCTGGGGCCCCTTGCGGGGCCCTGTTGCGTCGAGGTGGGATACTCGGTAGAGGAGGGAAACGTCTTTTGGGATGCTACTGACCCGTATTTGCAGCGGGCGCCAAGGCCGGGGCTGCGGGGGCAGTGCCTTCTTTGGGAGGGGAGGTCGTCGACGACTTTGAGTCAGCCGACGTTGGCGTGGACGCTTCCTTCGATGCATTTCCAGCCGTCTCTTCGGACTTGGAGGCGGATGACTTGGAATCCTGGTCTTTCGACTCGGATCCTTTGTCGCCCGACTTGCCATAGTCGGTGATGTAAAAGCCGCTGCCCTTGAATTGGAAGGCGGGCGCCGAAATTAGTCGTTCGACAGCCTCCCCGCACGTCGGGCAGACGGACAGCGTTCCGTCAGAGAGCCTTTGCAGGATCTCGAAACGGCCACATGTTTCACAACGGTATTCGTAGAGCGGCATGGTGTGTATCTTTTGTGGAAGCGACTGGCAAAAGCTTAGCATCGCGACCCCGACAGGCCCGTGGCAGACCGCTGCCGCAAGCCGGTCGGACGTAAGCGCTCTCCGATGAAACTAATCGTCGCTTCGATACCGCTCTTCTTCGTCCTCATTGGGATCGAGCTCGTCGCGGCTCGCGTCCTCGAGCGCCGGGTCTATCACTTTCACGACTCGTTTGCCGACCTCAGTTGCGGCATCGTCGAGCAGCTCCTCGGCGTTCTGGTGAAGGGCTCGCTCTTTGCGGTCTACCTGCTGCTGTATGCGAAGGCCAGAGTTTTCGACCTGTCGGAGAACTCCTGGGCCGTGTTCGCCGGGTGTTTCATCGCCGTGGACTTTCTCTATTACTGGTTTCACCGCAAGAGCCATGAAATCGGCGCTTTCTGGGCGGCCCATTCGGTGCATCACCAGTCGGAGGAATACAACCTCACGGTCGCCCTCAGGCAGGGAGCCTTTCAGGGCTTCTTCTCCTGGGCCTTCTATCTGCCGCTCGCTGTGCTCGGGTTTCCGCCCGCTGTCTTCATCACCTGCTCGGCGCTCAACACGCTGTATCAGTTCTGGATTCATACGCGGCTGATCGGACGCCTCGGTCCCCTCGAGTGGATCTTCAATACACCTTCGCATCATCGCGTTCATCACGGGCGGAATCCGCGCTACATCGATCGAAATCACGCGGGCGTCTTCATCATCTGGGACCGGATGTTCGGCACCTTCGTCCCGGAGACCGAGGAGCCGGTCTATGGAGTGGTGAAGCGGATCGGCAGCTGGAATCCGATCTGGGCCAATGCCGCCGGTTGGGCGGATCTGTGGTCGGTCGCATCCCGCGCGCGTCGCGTTCAGGATCGGTTTAGGACCTTCTTGGCACCGCCCGGCTGGCGCCCCGAGGATCTGGGCGGACCCGTGCTCCCGCCGGAGGTTCGCCGTCCGGATCATGAGCCGGTCTATCGATCCGCAGCGCTTGCGCTGAATGGCTACGTCTTCCTTCAGTTCGTGCTGCTGCTGATTCTTTCCGCGGCCTCGCTCTCGAAGGCGGCGCAGTTTGGCAACGCAGGCTTCATCAGTCTGGCGCTGTTCGTCGCGACCGGCCTGGTGATCCTGGCTTCGCTTCTCGAAGAACGCTCTTGGGCCGCGAAGGCCGAGTTCGTCAGAGTTGTGCTGTCGCTCGTGCTTCTGGCGACGCTCGGACCGCAGCTAGTCGCGCTGTTCGTCGGGCACGCTTAGCGTCTCGCCCGAATCGTCCGCCTTGGGCACCACGAAACGGCCCACCACCACGCGGGCCGCCCGGACGATGTGCTCATCGAGGCGATAACCGCGGACGAGTTCGCGAATAACCATCCCGTCCTGCGCAGGATCGTCGACGTTTTCGAGTTCGATCGCTTCGCTGGTGTTCGGATCGTAGGCCAGGCCGAGCGTGCGTACGCGATCAAAACCGCCGTCACGCAAAACCTGGACAACCTGATTGCGTACCAGGATGAAGCCTTCCATCAGGCTATGGCTGGCCGCCCGCGCTTCGCCCGTATCGAAGGCGCGGTCGAAGTTGTCGAGGATCTCGAGGTAACGCGCGTAGATCGTTTCCCGCTCGATCTGAAGTTCGCGGGCCGCGGCTCGCTTCTGACGTTCGAGGGATGCGCCCAGGTCCTGACTCGCCGTCCGCTGCTTCTGCTGGAGTTCCACCATTTGAGCACGGAGCCGTTCATTCTCGGCGCGCAGGGTGTGGTAGCCGTCCATGGCCTGCTCGAGCTGAGCCTCGGCCAGACGAGTTCGTGTCTCGTTCTCGTTCTCGTCAAGAGAGGAGGAGGCCGCGTCTACAGCGGCTTTCAGGGATTCGTCATCATCCATCTGGTGATCCACTAGGTTATCCCACGATCAGCACTACATCCGCAACGTTGGTCGAGGTCGGACCGGTGACGATGAGACTCTCGAGCTGTCTTAGAGCCTTGTAGGAGTTGTTCTGCTTGAGAGCCTCCGCCACCGAAACTCCGGCAGCCTCGGCCCTCGCCGCCGTCTGGTCATCGACCATCCCGCCGCTTGCCGAGGTCGGACCGTCGCGGCCATCCGTTGAAAATGCTGCAAGTACGGTTGCTTGCGGAAGTTGCCCGAGTGCTGGGATTGCTGAGAGTGCGAGTTCCTGGTTACGTCCGCCTCTGCCTCGACCCGTGACCCGGACCACGGTCTCTCCGGTCAGAATCAGGCAATTGAGTCTGGTCTTTCCACGGCGTCGGAATCGAGAGACGAGTGCTGGTCCGCACTCACGCGCCTCGCCGCGAAGAGCATCCGGAATCACCTCGCACGCGAAACCCAGTTCGCGGGCCTTCCGGCCCGCCGCTTCCGCGAAGGTCCGGCCGGAGCCGATCACCTTCGTTTCGGCCCGCGTGATTGTCGATGTCTTGACTGGATTTTTCTCAAGCGCGCAACGAATCGTCGGGGACAGTTCGTTCGCGCGCAGAAATCTTCGAACGGTTTTTCGAGCGAGAACCCCCGCGGCCGGATCGTCGACCGCAGGACCTGACCCAATGACGCGGACGTCATCGCCCGGCACATCGGACAGGGCCAACGTCACTACACGCGCGGGTGCCGCCAATCGCGCGAAGCCTCCGCCTTTCAAACGAGAAAGGCGTTTCCGAACCGCGTTGGTCTCCGCGATGTTGGCGCCGCGCTTCAGTAACAGACGGGTCACGCGCTGTTTGTGGGCAAGTGACACACCATCGATCGGGGCGGGCATCAGCGCCGACGCGCCGCCCGACAACAGAAGAAGAACCAGATCGTCTTTCTTGGCCCCTTGCAGCAATTTGATGACCACTCCCCCGGCTTTCACGCCGGTCGCGTCTGGAACCGGATGGCTTGAAACGAAGCTGGTCATCCGAGGCAGTCGCGGAGCCCTCTCTGGGGCAATCACGATGCCGGCCGTCATCCGCGCTCCGAGGATGCGACAAGCAGTGCGCGCCATGGGGATGGCGGCTTTTCCCACCGCCACCACGAACAGACGCTTTGGAATCGCGACCTTCAATCCAGCCACCGAGATCCCCGCGCGACTGATCCGAAGATGCTGGCGTATCAGGCGCCCGGGTTCGACCGCGACCAGACCGGCGCGAAGAATTTGATGCGCGGCCTTGCGGAGCGCGCCTCGAGTCACTTCGGGGGTCAGACTCCGATAGTCGCGAAGGGCGCGGCTTCGAGATTCGATCCCGCGCGCTGACCTCGAGCGAAGGCCACCGCACCCGCGGCTCCGATCATTGCGGCGTTGTCGGTGGTGAGATTCATGGGCGGGACAAAGAGCGGAACCCCCATGCGCGCCATCAACACGCGCGCGTCCTCACGCAGTCGCGAGTTTGCCGCGACCCCGCCGGTCAGAATCACACTCGCGGGCCGATGCATTTCCACCGCGTCCTTCAACCGGCTCAGCAGCGCGTGCACCACCGCCTTCTGAAACGAGGCGAGGAGATCCCGCACGTTCTGGGGAACGTCATCACGTGAAGCGCAGGGGGAGATTTCGTTCTTGCGGACGTATTGAAGAACCGCCGTCTTCAAGCCGGAGAAAGAAAAGTCGGGCTTGCCGTCGCTCATCTTCGCCATCTTGAAGAACACCGCGTCATCGCGACCCGTGGCGGCCAGCTTGTCGACGATGGGTCCACCCGGATATCCGAGGCCCAGAAGCTTCGCGACCTTGTCGTAGGCCTCGCCCGCTGCGTCATCGCGGGTGCGCGAAAGAAGCGAGTACTCCCCAAGTTCCTTCATGAGAAACAGACTCGTGTGCCCCCCCGAAACGACCAGCGCGATCGCCGGAAGCGGGATCGTATCGAAAGCGAGAAAGGGTGCGTGAATGTGGCCCGCGATGTGATGGACGGGAATGAGCGGCTTCTTGTGAGCCCACGCGAGCGCTTTCGCGTACTCGAGTCCAACCAGCAGCGATCCGACAAGGCCGGGTCCGTAGGTCACCGCGATCGCATCGAGATCCTCGACCGCGACGTTTGCGACCTTCAGCGCTTCGTCGACCACCGG
>JBDSLN010000534.1:0-4203 GCA_039916365.1 Vicinamibacteria bacterium | reverse complement strand
GCTCTCGCCAGGCGCCGATGAGATGTTCCTCACGCTCAGCAAGGCCCAGGCAGACGTGGCCATCGGTCAGGCTTCGTTGGTTATTCTTCTTGTGGACGCACAGCAGGGCCTGCTTCCTGACGATCAGGCGCTTGCGCGCAAGGTCCGGTCCTCCGGTAAGTCTGTACTCCTTGTGATCAATAAGGCTGAAGCAAGCCGTCGCGAAACCAATGACTTCGCAAGACTTGGCTTCGGTGAACCATTCCCGATTTCAGCAGAACACAATGAAGGCATCGGCGATCTTCTCGACGTCATCTGCAAGCTCGCCGGCGCTCCGCGCATGCAGGACGACGAAGGCAAGACCAAGCCGACCCGCGTGGCCCTCGTGGGCCGGACCAACGTTGGGAAGTCCTCGATGTTGAACCGGCTTGTCGGTGAAGAACGTTCCATCGTGTCGCCCGTCTCCGGGACCACTCGTGATGCCGTCGACTCGCTGCTCACCTGGCACGACAAGTCATATCTCTTTGTCGATACCGCCGGCATTCGCAAGGTTCGTCTCCTCGAAGACGGCGCCGATCACGTGGCCGTCGTTCAGGCCAAGCGTGCAATTGATCGAGCCGAAGTCTGCGTTCTGATGGTCTCCGCCGAAGAAGGCATGCGCGAGATGGACGCCACCATCGCTGGGCTCATACAGGACTCCAGCCGCGCCGTCGTGGTGGCCATCAACAAATGGGACCTTGCCAAGAGCCTCGACAAGACGCCAGCTCAGATCCGCGAGGAGTTCTCGTATCGCGTGAAGTTCCTTGAGTACGCGCCCGTTGTGCTGGTCTCCGCCAAGACCGGCATGGGCCGCAAGGAACTGTTCGCCGCCATCGACACGGCGCGCGAGGAGTGGTCTCGTCGAGTGCCAACGGGTCCGCTGAACCGATGCCTTCAGACTGCCGTGGCTCGTAACCCCATTCGATACAAGAAGGGCGCGGACGGCGTCAACCTCCTGTATGCCGCCCAGATCCGAGTCGAGCCGCCGACCTTCACGCTGTCCGTGAATCGAGAGGGAGAACTTCACTTCTCGTCGGAGCGCTTCATCGTCAACTGCCTTCGCGCGGAGTTTGGTTTTGAAGGGTCGCCCATCCGGGTCTGGCTTAGAGCCAGGAAGTCGAGGTCGGGTCCCCAGTCGTTCAAGATGCGAAAGGCGGTGGCCCGTCCACGAACCGATGGTAAACCGAACAGTGGAAAGGATATGACTGAGGACACTTCAAGTCAGTTCGAGGCTCCGAAAACTCGGATTGACAAGAGAAGGACCAGTCGTTCATAATCTCGTTTAATTCCCGCAGCCTAAATCGTGCTGGCGGAATGAATTTTCCTCGATTTTTCACCTTCCAACGCTCACCTTGTCCCCCGCTCAGGGAGTCTTCGTTTGACCAAGGCAGACATCGCACGAGCCGTGTACGAACGCCACGGTGGCCTTTCCAGTCGCGAAGCGGCGCGCCTCGTGGATATCTTTTTTAAGCTCTTGCGTGAGCGCTTGCTCCGCGGCGAAAAGGTTCAGATCACAGGGTTTGGGACGTTCCTGGTGAAGACGCGCCGGGAGCGCCGCGGTCGCAACCCGAAGACGGGCGACATCATCGCCATTCGCTCGCGTAAGTCGATTTTCTTCCGTTCGTCGCCCCAGGTTGAGGCCGCTGTGCGGCCAGAGATGACGGAGCTGTCCGCGTGACCCTTCGGCTACACGCACCTTCGCTGCTGCTCAGGACAACCCCCGCTCGCTGACCCGCCATGGTTGAACGCAAGATCCCGAACAAGCTGTTCTTCAAGATCGGCGAAGTCTGCGAACTGACCGACATCCAGCCTTACGTCCTGCGTTATTGGGAGACGGAGTTTCCAACCCTGGCACCCGCAAAAAATAGTTCGGGCCAGCGCATCTACCGCCGTCGCGACATCGAGACGGTCATCCGTATCAAAGAACTTCTCTACGGAGAAGGGTTCACGGTTGCGGGAGCGCGCAAGAAGATCGAGCAGGAGCAGGCGGGCCGAGTCGATACTCCCGTCTCACCGGCCGTTCTCGAAACCGCCTTCGAAGGCGCTGAACCCGACACGAAGATCGGCCCCACCCCGTCGGCTGCAGCGATCCGCGCCGCGATGGCTCATCCACCCGTGCATCCGCCGAACTCCAGCGAGCATGCCGTCGCGCGGGACGACAAGACGCGAGCCATCCTTCAGGAAGTCAAGGACGAGCTGAAGGAACTGCTGAAGGCGCTCGCCCGCAAGTGAACTCAAAGCGCTCCTGAAGGTACTGGACCGGAAGTAGAAGCGGCGCACGAACCCCCCGGATCCACCTCCGACGGGCTTTCGGATTCCCGCTAGCTAGCCCTGCGATGGCGACGATTGACGGCTGGGTCGCGGCAGTCAAGCTCAAGAGTGCGCAGATTTCTGAGACTCGATGCCCCGCCTAGTGTCCCGTAACAGAAATACAGCACATAATTCGCCGCCGATGCAGCCCGGATCGCTGCTCAGGGACCTGAGTGCCGCCTGGCTGCTCGGCGGGTCGGGACGGAGCCCGATTTCACTCGGTGGAGTCCGCGGGGGTCTGGGGGGCTGAACACGAACAGTCCATTAGAGAACTGCGGGCCCCCCAGCTAAAAAATGGTCGGGATGGGAGGATTTGAACCTCCGACCCCCTGCACCCCAAGCAGGTGCGCTATCCAGGCTGCGCTACATCCCGACGTACGTCAACGTGCGGCGAGGGAGTCTATCAGCCTCATGTGCTGGAAAGACGAACGATCTAAGGAAAACAATTGCAGAAATAGCCAGGCCGTTCCGCACTACACAGCGGCGAAAGTCGGAACCACGGCGTTCTCGCCCTGGACAATCAACTTACCACCCCACTGGCGCGCCATGGCTAGACCAACTTTGATGGCTTTCCCGCGGTCACGGAAGAAGATGCAGGTTTCTGACTGCTCCATCTTGATCGCCCACCACGCCTCGGTTTTGATCAGCAACGCATTTCTTGAGTTCATTGTTTGGCCCCTTTCTAGTCTCAGCGAGCTGAAAAGCAAGGGGTGTGCCAGCACTGGCCTCCCTTGTGACTCGGTTCGCTTTCCGCGAACTGGGATCAGTTCCATCGTCGATTTGACTTGGATGGGGATGGCGTGGCCAACTACGCCAGCGTGGTTGCAACGACGTCTCAGACCAAGGAGAAAACGTGACCGAGAAGGAACAAAACGAGCGACGCATCGGCTTGAACTGGACAGTCGAGCAGAGCAGGGCGACGGCCCAGCACGGCGGTGTTGAATACGCGGTCAGCGTGGACCTCGTCGGTGCATCGGGCAAGAAGGACTGGGAGTGGCTGGTTTGGGTCGATGGCGTTGCACATTTCGCCCCACGACTCTCCGAGAGGCTTGCCTTCGATCGTGATAGCGGCATGACTCAGGGAAAGTCGCACGCGGAGGGGGTGGCCTTCAATGCGCAGGAGACGCGCGAACTGCGAGCTGCTGCCGGCAAGTCGTAGTCCTCGGATTACGGGGCTTTGAGGGGCCTGCCCGAAAAAGATAGGCTGGAGGGATGTCCCGACCTCTGATCCTGATCACCAACGACGACGGCTATCGCGCGCCCGGCATTCGTGCCCTGCGCGAAGCGGTGTCGGAGCTGGGCGACGTCATGGTGATCGCGCCGGATCGGGAGCGCAGCGCCTGCGGGCAGGGCATCACCATCAAAGGGCCCCTCACGGTCGAGAAGATCGATCCGACGACGTTGGCAGTCGATGGGACTCCGGCCGACTGTGTCATTCTCGCCCTCGCGAATCTCATGCCGAAGAAGCCGGACATCGTCTTGTCTGGCATCAACCGCGGAGCGAATCTCGGCGACGACGTCTACTACTCAGGCACGGTGGGCGGCGCGCGCGAGGCCGCGTTTTGGGGGATTCCCGCCGGCGCCTGTTCGTTGGTGACGCGCTCGCGTCCACTGGACTTCACCGAAGCAGCCAAGTACTCGCGGCGGCTCTGCGAGATCCTCCTGAGCGCGCCGCCGACTCCGGGCGTCCTGTTGAATCTCAACGTTCCCGACGGTCCGGCCTCGGAGATTAAAGGGGTAAAGCTCACGCGTCAGGGAATGCGCGGCCACGCCTCCGGCGTTTCGGTCACCAAGGATTCGCGCGGCCGGTCCTTTTATTGGATCGCCGAGCCCTTTGATCAATGGCACGCCGCCGACGGAGACGACATGGCGGCC
>JBDSLN010000533.1:0-5375 GCA_039916365.1 Vicinamibacteria bacterium | reverse complement strand
TCATCGCACCCGCCTGGAATGGGAGGCGGCCCGTGGCTTGCGTCCCCAGGCTTTCGACGGCGATCCGGTCCTCGACCTCGTTTCGCGCAAGGGCGCAGAGCACGAGAAGCGCTACCTCGCCCAGTTGCGCGCGGGCGGCCTGGTGGTGGTCGACCTGAGCAATCTCGGCAACAAAACGATCGACGAATCGGAGGCGGCCGAGGCGGCCACCGTTGCGGCCATGCGCGACGCCGTCGATATCGTCTACCAGGGCGTCTTTTGCGATGGCCGTTGGCGCGGGCGTCCCGACTTTCTCCGAAAAGTTCAGACGCCGTCTGCGTTTGGAGATTGGAGCTACGAGGCCATCGACACCAAGCTCGCGCGCGACGTGAAGGCGGGCGCGATGGTCCAGCTCGTTCTCTACTCCCTGAGGCTGGGGCAACTTCAGGGCCGCGTTCCCGATCACATGCATGTGATCACCGGAGCCAACGAGCCGCGCGCCTTTCGGGTGGATGATTACTCGACGTACGTTCGAACCGTTCGCGACCGATTCGAGGCTCAGATCAGTGGGCCCGATCCGCTCGCGACTTCGTATCCGCATCCCGTCGAACATTGCCGCGTATGCAACTGGGCCGCGGTTTGTGGAGAGCGTCGGCGAACCGACGACCACACTTCGCTGGTCGCGGGCATGACGCGCACCGTCACCCGCAAGCTGGTCGACGCGAACCTCACGACGACCGCGGCGCTTGGCGCAGCTTCCGCGGACGTCGCGATTGTCGACCTGGCGCAGCCGACTTTCGATCGGCTCCGCGCCCAGGCATCGCTCCAGCTTCAGCAGCGGGCTGATGGTGTGGTCAGGTTCGAGTTGATCGACCAAGTTGAGGTCGAAGCTCCCGCCACCGTTCTGACCGCAGAGAAGGCGAAGAGTTCGCTCGGGCTGGCCGCTCTTCCGTTGCCGACGGAAGACGATCTTTTCTTTGACATCGAAGCCGACCCGTGGGCAGGCGAAGCGGGTGAAGGCATTGAATACCTCTTCGGTCTCGCGAGTCGGCGCGGCGCCGAAGTGCGCTACGAGGCGCTCTGGGCGCACTCCGCCGAGCAGGAGAAAGCGCTGCTCGAAGGATTCATCGATCGATGTGTCGCCGCGCGGAAGGCGAACCCGGGATTTCACGTCTACCACTACGGCGCGTATGAAAATTCCGCGCTCAAACGGCTGGTGAATCGCTATGGCACCAGAGACCTCGACCTCGCCTGGCTCAACCGCGCCGAAGTCTTCGTTGATCTCTACGGCGTGGTGAGACAGGGACTCCGGATTTCGCAGGACTCTTACTCCCTGAAGAAGATCGAGGCGCTGTACATGCCTCATCGCGAAGGCCCGATCACCAAAGGCGGCTTCAGCGTGGTTGAGTACGAGCAATGGCTCGCCGATCAGAATCAAGCGCATCTCGACTCGCTCGCCGCCTACAACCGGGATGATTGCGTTTCGACGCTGCTGCTGCGCGATTGGCTTGAAGCGAGACGAGCCGAAGCCGAACGGCTCGTCCGTGGACCGATTCCAAGGCCCGAGCTGAAGGAGGGCGACGCACCGGAAGCGACGGCTGCCGAGACCGAAGCAAGTCAGGTCCGTTTCGACAAGCTGCGAGCGGGTCTGTCCGCGGATGAGACACTTCGGGACGCTGCCGCGAATGCACGCTGGCACCTTTCGCTCCTTCTGGATTTCCATCGGCGCGAGGCTCTCCCCGAATGGTGGCGTCACTTCGATCTCAAGAAGAAGTCTTCGATCGAGCTCGTCGCCGAAACAGATGCCATCGGCGAACTCACCTTCGAGCGCATTGTCGACACGGTGAAGAGTTCGAACATCTTCAGATACCGCTTTGATCCCGATCAGGATCAGAAGTTCGAAGCGGGGAAGGACGTGCTTGATTCCGCGACCGGTGACTCCGCGGGATCCATTTATGCGATCGATCCGGGAGAAGGCAGCATCGATCTCAAACGCGGCAAGGCGAGCGTCGCACCGCACCCCCGCGCGTTGATTCCCGCCAAGCCCATGGCCACCGCACCGCTCGAGAAAGCGCTCGCCCGCCTGGCGGACGATGTCATCGAACGGGGCATCGAGGTGGAAACCGGCTCGTGGCTCGCGGCTCGCCGTCTGTTGGTAGGTGAGACGCCCCGGATCGAGGGGCATGCGCGTCGCGCCGCCATTCGACGCGATGGAGAAACATCCGTGGATGCGGCGGTTCGGTCCATTCTCGGTCTGCGTGATTCATACCTTCCGATTCAAGGGCCACCGGGCACCGGAAAGACGTGGACCGCCGCGAAAGCCGTGCTGGCTCTCCACCACGCCGGCAAACGTGTGGGTTTGACCGGACCGTCCCACAAAGTCATCGGCAATCTCATCAAGGCCGTGCTTGAGGAGGCCGCGCGCACCAAGACGACGCTGACGATCGTCCAACGCGCTGACGAAGGCGAAGAAGTACAGGATCCGCGCGTGGAGCGCGCCAAAACCACCGCCGGCGTTACGTCAGCGATGTCGGCGGGAGCACGAATCACCGCTGGCACCGCCTGGCTGTATGCGGCTGATGCTCTGGCCAACTCCCACGATGTTCTCTTCATCGACGAGGCCGGCCAGTTCTCCCTCGCGAACGCGTGCGCCGCTTCCGGTGCTGCTTCGTCGATGGTTCTGATTGGAGACCCGAACCAACTTCCGCAGGTCACGAAAGGAAGCCATCCCGAAGGGGCAGGGCTTTCGGCACTCGGTCATGTTCTGGGCGATGCGCCCACGCTCGGCGCCCAGCAGGGTGTCTTTCTGGGCCGGACGCATCGGCTGCATCCTGACTTGTGCGCCCTGATTTCGGACTCGTTCTATGAGGGCAAGCTCGACTCGGATCCGAAGACCGGCCTTGTGCGGATCAATGGCGGCGGCGCGCTCGGTGGGACCGGACTGCGTCTGCACGCGGTCTCTCACGAGCATTGCTCCAGCCGCAGTTTTCAGGAGGTGGACGTTGTCATCGATCTGATGCGCGACCTCCTGGCTCGCACCTGGATCAATCGCCTAAGCGTCGAGAACCCGCTGACGCCCGAGGACATACTCGTCGTCGCTCCGTTCAACGCTCAAGTTGGCGCCATCCGTGATCGCGTGAAAAAAGCGCTCGGCATCGAAGCGCGTGTCGGCACCGTCGATAAGTTCCAGGGACAGGAAGGCGCCGTTGTCATCTATTCCATGACCAGTTCCAGCGCGGAGGACGCGCCTCGCGATCTCGACTTCCTCTATTCGCCAAATCGCCTCAACGTCTCCATTTCGCGCGCGCAGGCGCTGGCTGTGCTCGTCTACAACCCAAGCCTCCTTCAGGCGCAGTGCCGCACACCGGAGCAGATGAAGCTCGCGAATGCGTTGTGCCGCATCGTCCAACCTGCGCATTGGTTGACCGTCGTTCAATAGAGTGGGGCCATGACCTCCTCCTCTCGCTCTCCCATTTTTCTTCTGCACAGCGGAGGGATGTCGGGCCGTCAGTGGCGGCGTTTAATCGAAGCACTGGAGCCAGCACATCGGGTGTTCGCGCCGGACTTCATCGGGTCGGGCGAAAACCCGTTGTGGCCCGATGACGCGCCGTTCGATTTCGTGCAGGACGTCGAACTCATCGAGCGCCTGGTGGACGACCTCGGCGAGCCCGTTCACGTGGTTGGTCATTCCTATGGCGGCCTGGTTGCCGTGACGATGGCTCGTCGGGATCCAAAGCGCGTTCGGTCTGTTGCCGCGTATGAGCCTGTAGCGTTCGGAGTGCTTTACGGTGCGAATGATGAAGAAGGCCTGGCCGACCTGAACCGAGTGGGCGATGAGCCGGTGTTTACCGACTTCGCGCTGGGCGGTGGAGACCGCTGGTTCGAGGCGTTCATTGATTACTGGAATGGAAAGGGTGCATGGCGCGCAATGGCACCGTCCTCGCGTGAGTCGTTCCTTCGCACCGGTCGCAAGGTGTTCTACGAAGTCATGTCCCTCAAGGAAGATCGCACACCCCAGGCGGGCTACGCCCACGTCAAGGCTCCCGCTCTCTTTCTATGCGGTCAGAAGTCGCCCGCGGCCGCGCGACGGGTGGCCGCCTTGCTGGGCGAGGCGTTCGCTCACGGACGCTCGATCACCATTGAAGGTGCGGGACACATGGGTCCGCTCACGCATTCGGGCCCGGTGAACGACGCGATCGCTGCGCATATCAAAGCCGCCTTGTAGCGGGCTGCTTAGGCCTTCAACTCAGCGAACGAGCGTCCCGACTCCGCCGTGGTTGATTGCGGAAGAGTGGTCGCCCGCCACCCGGGCTCGCGGCCGTTCCCGTCGAATCCGGCGCGCTGTTCCAGCAGATCCTTGAAGCCGACCATCTCCATGATGCCGACGGCACTCACTGAACGTCCGCCGCTCTTGCAGCCGACCACGATCTTGGTGTCCTTCGGGAAGGCCTTCACCACCTGCTCCGTGAAGTCGGAGTTGGGTGACATGCCCATCGGCCCCATGTTCATCAGTGGGATGTTGTACGCGCCTTTAGGATGACCGGTCTCGAACTCTGGAACCGAGCGCACATCGAGGTAGATGTAGCCCTCGTCCATTTTCGCGGCGGCTTCGTCTGGCGAGATTCGTTTCATGCGCGCGACATTACCGTACGGCCGCGGCCACGAGACCTGGAAGTGCTTGATCGAACGCGTCTGTATCGCAAAGGAGACTGACCACGAGGTAGCAGCCGGAATCGAAGTCGAAGAAATGGCCGGGATGAACCAGCACGCCCGCGCTCAGCGCGTCGAGCGCGCGTTCTTCATCGGTGCGGGTGGCGGGACATTTGATTAAGGCAGACCAGCCTCCTTCGGGCTTGATCAGCGAAAGCTCGGTGCGATTCCTCATCGCTCTTTCCAAGGCGACCAAGTTCCGTTGCAGGCGCTGCCGGATCGGTGCCTGGAGCGCGACCTTCTGTTCGAGGATGGAGGGCAGCGCGAGTTGAATCGGCGTCGATACCGAAAGGTAGGTGTCGGCAATGAACTCGTGGCGCGCCAGCGCTTCGCGACGAACCGCGTCTGGTCCCGAGACCGCGATCCATCCGAGCTTCAGCTGAGGGAGCGCGCAGGACTTCGAAAGACCGCCGAGAGCGAAGGTCAGGGCCTTGGTTTCGACCGCGAAGGTCTCGAAACGCTGCGGGTCCGGCTCGAACGCGAAGTCCGCGAAGACTTCGTCCGCAATGATGGCCACGCCACGCTCGGCGCAAAGATCAGCCAGCGCGCGCGCTTCCAACGTCTTCAGAAAGGACCCCGTCGGGTTGTTGGGATGCACCACCACCACGGCGCGCGTCTGGTCCGTGATCAGCTGCGCAAGGGAATCCACACTCAAGTGCCACTCATGATCGAAATAAAGCGGATAG
>JBDSLN010000532.1:0-3281 GCA_039916365.1 Vicinamibacteria bacterium | reverse complement strand
AGCGGATCCGTGAGGGATGCGCCGACGTCCTATCGGTGTCGACTACACCGCTGTAAAAGCACGGGTTCTTCCTTGGCGGACTCGCGTGGAAATGCGCGGTGTCGCCCGAAGACTGGCGCCGATCCAGACTCTTCTCCCTTCGGCGTGTCAAGCTGCGCGCGCTCGCCGACGGCAAGCCTCAGGGCACACCGCTTGATGGGGTTACGGCAGCAAGTCCATGGCGCTCGCGCACCAGCGCGCAGCCTCCCCTTGGGGGACGCCGCCTTCACCCCCGGCGGTCATGCGGATTGACTGGTAAAGGGTGCCTTTTTCACCTACGCTCATGCCTTGCGGACCGTGTGCGTCGATTTGACTGAATCCGTGCCCGTCAAACTTGGCAATCGAGAACTCGAAGCAGAGCAGCTCATGCGGTCGCCAGAGTCGATTCAATGAAGTGTCCTGCATGCAACGCTTCGAACCCAGACGGCGCGAAGAGCTGCGTCGCGTGCGGAGCCGCGCTTGTGGGAGCCGCGCGAACGGCCGAGCCGGGCTCGCTTTTCGCGAATCGTTACGAGATCCTCGACGTCTTGGGGCGCGGCGGCATGGGTATGGTCTACAAGGTCAAGGACCGCAACCTTAACGAAGTGATTGCCCTGAAAGTGATCCGGCCCGACCTTGTTCAGGACAAGGAACTCCGCGATCGGTTTCGTTCGGAGATCAAGCTCGCGCGTCGTATCCGCCACAAGAATGTGTGCTCGATCTTCGGAGACGGCGACGAGGCGGGAGTGCTTTACCTGAGCATGGAACTCGTTGAAGGTTCCGACCTTCGGAAACTGGTGCGAGAGCAGGGCGGCTTGCCGTGGCCGGAGGCCTTCGAGGTTTCAATCCAGATCGCCGAAGGACTGCAGGCGATTCACGATGTCGGGATCATTCACCGCGATCTGAAGACTGTGAACATCATGCGCGATGCACAGGGCGTGATCCGGCTTCTCGACTTCGGCCTCGCCAAGCAGTCCCGCGCCGACGAGTCAGCCGGAGCCACCGCCACGGGTCAGGTCGTCGGGACACCGGACTACATGAGCCCCGAGCAGGGGCGCAGCGAGAAGCTGACCTTCGCGAGCGACAGGTACTCGCTGGGTGTGGTGATCTTCGAAATATTCACAGGCGGTGTGCCGTTCCGCGGCGACACACCGCTGCGGACCATGTTGATGCATCTCCAGGATCCCCCGCCGCTGGAGGGAGCCAGAGCGATTCAGCTTCCAAGTGCGCTCGTTCCGATTCTCCGCAAGGCCCTTGCGAAAGCGCCCTCGGAACGATTTGGCTCTGTCGCCGATCTTGCGACGGCCTTGCGAGCCGCCCGCGACCTGAGCGGCGACGAACGAGAGCTACCCCTACGCGTCGCCGCCGGCGAGGACGAAGGCAGGTCGCGTACCGCGGCCGCGCCGACAGTAGTTGCCGCAACGCCCTCGGACCTATGGATGAGTTCTTCGAAGCGGCTCTGGGCTGCCGGGGTCGCCATCGCGCTCAGCGTCACGGCGTGGTGGCTGGTTTCCCGATCCGGAGCCACCGGGGTTCCGAAGGCGACGAACGACTCGGCTGCTCTGGGTCCTGAATCGACTGGAACTCCCCCAAAAGGAGACTCCCCGTCCACCGACTTGGCGGGAGATCGAATCGTTGACGACCCCGTGGGATGTCTCGTCGTAAACCAGTTTTCTGCGATCCTCGCCGAATTCCGCGGGGAGCGGCCATCAACCGTTGCAGGGCGCCTCTATTTCCGATCGGACCTGCGTCCAGAGTGGTTCTATGCCGAGATGGACGCGTCAGAGGGAAGCCTCCTCGGTTTTATCCCGAAGATCAATCGAGGAGGCATCCGCCAGATCACCTACTACGTGGATATCAACACCGGGCAAGGGCACGTTCGCACGCCCGATCGGCAAGCGATTGTCGCCGACACGCCTGCCGCTTGCCCAGCGGGTTCGCGCATCGCCCCCCGAGCCGATCCCCCAGGCGCGTTGTCGATTAAGTCGGCCACCGTGCCGGCAATAGAACTCAAGAACGCGTTGGGCGTCGATGCGCTTGTTGGACTCCTCAAGGACCGGGACGCGAGCGTCCGCGAAGAGGCCGCGACCGCCCTGCGCGGCCTCGTTCCAGCGGTCAAAGCGAAAGTGGAACAAGCCCTCGCCCGGCTGGCGGACAAGGATCCGGACGAACGTGAGGGCGCCGCGGGTGACCTTGAAGACATCAGTCGTTTCATAGTGTCCGAAGCCGTGATTCCCCTGATCGCGATGACGAAGGATCCGAACGCGAACGCCCGCCTCAGAGCTGTCGAGTCTCTGGGAGAGATCGCTCCGCTCGTCGCGCGGACCGCCACGGCGCTTCGCGTCGCGCTGCGTGACTCCAGTCCCGATGTGCGCAAGATGGCCGTCCAGGCGCTTGGGAATGTTGGGTCTGTCACCGGAGCGACGATGGCGGCGCTCGATGATGTTCCCGGCGCGGTGGATGGCAGCGAACTGCTCAAGGCTGTGACGCTCGCGCAGAGGAACATCGACGCAGCCAGCAAATGAAGGTGCCTGGTCGAACGCAGGGCTAACCGGCAGGAGCACTTCGCGGCTCTCGATCGTCGTCAGGGCGACCTCGATCTTCCGGTACAGGTGTTCGCCACCAGCAAGAACCGCACGCTCGACGGAAACAACCCAACCCTGATCTGCGGCTACGGCGGCTTCAACATCGCCACCACCGCCGACCTCTACGCCTTCATCATGTTTAACCTCGGTGTGACTCCGAGGTCCTGACGGGCCGCGTGGGGCGCCCTTCCCCGCCACTACGTCACGCAGGAGTGAAGCGGAACGTGCCCTCGAAGATCACCGGCCCTCGGATCGCACCCAAATCCTCGGGCCGTCGGCGGTTGTGCTCGGTGAGAGAACCGCTGGGGTCTTGTACAAAGCCACAGGAGCCAAGTTCCAGGACAAGTTCTTCTTCGGTCAAGAAGCACTGACGCTCCCCCGAGAATTGCGTGAACACGAAGGTCTCGCCGGGAACCGGTGCCGCGTCCGCGGGCAGTGTGTTTCTAGAGAACGTGAACAGGAAAAGACCTGCGCCCTTTCGGCAGACGCGAGCGGCTTCGCGAACCGCCTGTCGGAACTGCGCCCCCGAGCGAGCGAGATTCCAGATGCCATGCGCCACCACGACATCAAAGTTGCCGCTCCGAACGGGGAGGATTTTCATGGGTGCGAGGGCCAGGTCGAGATGGCCGTTCCTGGATCGGGGACGGCGCCGAGCCGCCACCAGCATCGGCCAGGACA
>JBDSLN010000531.1:0-3400 GCA_039916365.1 Vicinamibacteria bacterium | reverse complement strand
GACGCCCCCAGTGCGAGCGTCGAGTACGCCTCGGGGGGGATGAAGTTGTCGTAGATCCCGATGCCGTCGAAACCCGAGGCGGGCGTCCGCTTGAACTCCAGGGAGTCGGCGAGCAACGTAATGTGATCGAAGTCCTGGCGGAGGTCTCGACGCAGACCGTCGATCTGCTCCCGCCACACCTCATCCGGCGTGTAGTCGGAAACCGCGCGCGTCTCACCTCTGCAGTTCGTGCTCTCGCTGGGAACGATGCATCGGAATCCCTTGATCAGCGGTCCTTCCGACCCGTCCTCGTTGCGAAGCAGCAGCAACGCGTCGTAGCCGCGCTTCTCGCCGAACTCGCGCAGCAGGAAGCGGACATCGTCGCGGAAACGCCGTCCGCGATCGTCGGCATACGGTTCCAGGGCGAACGTCACCTTGATGCCGTGATCCTTCATTACATCCATGATGGCGTGAACGGCGCGGCTCTCGAAGCTGCCCTGTCCCCACCACGACAACGCAATCGATCCCACTCCCGCGTCGCTGATCCAGCGCGCGTGCTGCTCCAGAACCGGGATCGAACGCACATCGTACGGGCCGAGGCGGGGCACATAGCTGGCACCCAGATCGTCGGGAGGTTTGCGACCTAGATAGTCCCAGTGTTCGAAAGACGGTGGACCGCCGTACCAGGGGTAATACTCGAAAATGAAATGCCGCCGCAGATCCGGGAACCGCTGACTCAGGCTCCGGGCCGAAACTCCTGCCGCTGGAACCGATCCTTTCGCGAAGACGCCCGAGTCGCAGAAACCCAGAGCGACGGCTCCGGCCGCCTGCTTCAGAAACCTACGCCGAGCGAGCCGTGACATGTTGAGATTCCAGGATGCGATCCTAGCCGAACACTAATCGTCGCGGGGTAGAGAGATCGCGTTACCCGGTTCGGGGGTCCATACGTCGCCTCGCGGTGCCACGAGTGGAAGCCTCCCGCCGCAAGCCTGGGCCGTCCATCCGCCCGCCTTCATCCACTCGAACACCGCTTTCGCCGCAACATCGTGGCCTCGCGCGTTCCAGTGTCCGTCGGCCATGAAATAGGTCGACGCGAAGCGGGACTCGCCCGCCCGAAGCGCTTGGGTGAGGTCGAGCATCGGCGCATCCAGGGACTGGGCGATCTCCGTCAAACGGGCCGACACCTTCCCGCGATCCCACGACTGCTCATCGATGCCGTACAGCTGCTTCGTCGTCCTCCACGAGCCGTCCTGGATCTCCATCTTGCTCGGGATGTACACCAATGCGAGATGCGCGCCCTGCGACTGGACCCGGCCTTTCAGAAAGGCGAGGACCGCCTCCACCTTCTTCCAGGCCCCCTCGATGGGTGGGTGTAGTCGTCGGTCGTACACGAGCAGTTCCAAACGCGGTGACGATCGTGGAATCGGATTCCACCAGCCGAATTTAGCGAGAGCGTCGTGGAGGTCGGGCGCGCCATACCAGAGACGGTCACGCAGGAGTTCGAGCGCCACCGATCTCGCGGCCTCTTGTGGCTCGGCCACACTTGCCGGTGGGGAAGCGGCTCTCGGCTTCTCGCGAATCGGGTAGCGGTGCAACTTGAGCACACCGTCCGGGAATTCGAACGCAGGTTTCGACTCGCCGAAGAAATCCTGGCGATCCGTGAAGAGAATGTCGTTGTAGTAGAAGAAGAGCAGAACCAGCGGGGCGCGATAGCGCGCTCCCTCCGAGGCGTAGAAGAGCGTCTCCTGGTCCGTGCTGTAGCCCGCCGTACCAGCGTTGATCACATCGGTCGCACAGCCAGCGTCGTTCAGCCGCGATGCGAGGCGCTGCGTCACCGTCTTTTCCCAATCGACGGTGTAACCCTCCACGAACGAGTCGCCGAGTGCTAGAAGTCGAGAGACGTCCGCGGGAGGATCGACGGGCCGCTCCGGGTCGCGCAGGGTCCGCGAGTTGATCGAGACCGACGTTATGTATTCCTGACGGCGGTATTGGACGACCGTGTTCGGCGTCTTGCGCCATCCCAGGAGCGGGTCGTACTCGTTGTACCGCGCCTGCTCGCGCCCTTCCTTGCCGCCGCCCCGCTGCGAACGCATCAGACGGGCGGCGATCTCGAGAGTGACGAGCAGGAACACAACGGCCGCAGTCAGCAGGCCGATCCGTAACATCCACTCGCGCAGACGAGACGAGGGGGGTGGCGGCGAGGGCATGATGGGGAAGGCGCGAGATCATAGTTCGTGCGGGTCGCTCGTGATGGCACCGCGATTGCAAACTCAGTTCCCATGACAATCACGCTCGTCGGGCTCATCGTTCTCATCATCATCGCGGCCGTCTGCGGGTCAATTGGACAGGCGATCGGCGGCAGGGTGCGTGGCGGTTTCCTCGTCTCTACCGTGCTTGGATTCATCGGAGCTTTGTTTGGCCCGTGGATGGCCCACCAAATGAAACTCCCCGAGCCGTTTATGCTCCAGATCAGCGGACAGTCGTTCCCGATTCTGTGGTCGATTATCGGCGCTGCCCTCTTCGTCGCGATCATCCATCTGATCTCGCGCCGGTAGCCCAGGCCGGGACCTCGTCGGTCTCGTCTCACCACGCCGTTTGTAGAAAGAGCAAGCGAGGCACAGGCGTTCCTTGCCCCAAAATCCATGCGCTCCGTCTCCGTGAAAGCACCGCCGGTTCTTCCGCCCGTAACGCCCCCAGAGGCGCCCCGAAGCGTCGTGCGGTTCGAGATCGCTCCTTTAACCGTGCTCCAAATCATCCTGATGGTGGCGGCGGTCTGGCTCATGATCAAGCTGTGGTCGGTGTTTCTGGTTCTGGTCATCGCACTGCTCCTCGCCGGGACCATGAGCCCGGTGGTGACCTGGATGGAGGGAAGGGGCACGAATCGCGGCCTCGCCATCGGGGTCGCCTTCTCGGTGATGTTCCTCGTGGGCCTTGGGTTGGCCATGCTGACCCTGCCGTCCTTTCTGACCCAGGCCGCCGCCCTTATCGAACGAGAGCCGGAGTTCCGCAGGGACATCGCGAGCTATCTGGCCCTTTCCAAACTCACCGCTCCGATCGCCGGCTGGCTCCGACATCTGAAGTACAGCACACCCGCGATGATCACCAGCGACACCGCGTTCGCCGTCTCGTTGAGGATCATCGAGACCTTAGCGTACGCGGTGAGCGCCATCTTTCTCGCGGTTTACATCATGCTGGATCGGGATCGCCTCCGCGGCGCCCTCTTCGCGATGGTTCCGCGCTCGCATCACATCCGCCTTGCCCGGGTGATCCTGAATCTGGAAACCATCGTGGGCGCCTACATCCGCGGACAGATGGTGACCTGCGTGATCATCGCGGTTTTCTCCTTCGTCCTGCTGATGCTTTGCGGCGTCCCGAACCCCCTGGCCCTCGCGGTGTTCGCCGGGGTCGCGGATGTGCTGCC
>JBDSLN010000530.1:0-3041 GCA_039916365.1 Vicinamibacteria bacterium | reverse complement strand
GGTGGGGAAGTCAGGCGTCACTGACATCCCGCGCTGGGCCGAGGGCGAGCGCCTTGCGTTTGAGAAGGAAAGCCTCGGCTTCTACCTCTCCGGCCATCCCATCGAGCGCTACAAATCGGAGATGAAGGAGTTTGCCACTGGCTCGCTCGGCACCCTCGTGAAGAATCGCTACGCTGGCGAAGTCACGATCATGGGCCTGATGTCGGGCCTGCGTCTCCTGAAGACCAAGAAGGGCGACCGCATGGCGGCCTGTCAGTTCGACGACTACGAAGGAACGATCGAGTCGGTGATCTTCCCGGAGGCCTTCCGTCAGTGCGGACACAAGGTTAAGGACGACGAGGCCTTTCTGGTGCGCGGCAAGATGGAGTCGAAGGACGAAGACGAGAGGCCGAAGCTCTACGTCACGGATCTGGCCCAGCTCGATTCAGCGCTACGGATGATGGCGAAGTCGATCCGCATTCACGTCGATCTCGGCGTGTGGCCAGAGAGCGTGCTGGCCGCCATCAAACGGACTTTGGCTAGCCATCCGGGCCAGACGGCCGTGTCGTTGGAGATCCACCGTCCTGCGGAGTTCGTGGCGCTGGTGCGGGTTGAGGACAAGCTGCACGTCAAGCTGAGCGCCGATCTGATGACGCACCTTGAAGCCATCACCGGTTTGGGCACGGTGATGATGTCCCGCTCGGCGTAGGCGGGGGCGGCGGGCCCTTAGACCGTAAAGCAAACGGACTCCATGCAAGGACGCGGCCAGAGGTCGGAACCAAAACTTGACGGTTGACGCGGGCGCTCTGCCGTCGAGATAGCATCGCGCCCCATGGTTCGGTTCCATCGCACCTGTGAGTCTTGCGGCTTCGAGAACGCGGAAGCGGATCGAGACTGTCCCCTGTGCGGGGTGTCCGTCGCGACAACCCTGACGGACAGTGAAGCTCCGACCCTGCATCTACCTCAGCGCGAGCCTCACTCTGCGGCCACGGGGGCGGATTCCGCGAATCTCGTCTTTGCCGACCGCTATCACGTCACAAGTCTGCTTGGGAAAGGGGGCATGGGCGATGTCTTTAGGGTTCATGATTCCGTCAGCGGTCGTGACCTCGCACTCAAAGTTCTGAGCCGGGAAGCTTCCACGAACTCCGCGAGCCTCGATCGTTTTCGGCGGGAGATTGCGGTACTGATGCGCCTGAAACATCACGCCATTCTGAATATCCTTGACCATGGAGTGCAGGGAGGAAACCTTTTCTTCGTCACGGAAATCGTGGATGGACAGGACCTGCGACTCACCTTGAAAGCGCGCGGCCCGTTTCCCGTGAAGGACGCAATGGCGCTTGGCGCGACGGTCGCGGATGCACTGGCGGCGGCTCACGCGGAAGGGGTTGTTCACCGCGACGTGAAGCCTGCGAACATCATGATGGCTGCCGACCTGTCGATTCGCCTGGTCGACTTCGGACTCGCGCGGCCCGAGGGACTCGACGTGGAGAGGGTGACCCAGACGGGTGAGTTTGTCGGGACGCCCACGTACATGTCGCCCGAGCAGTTCAGCACACACGGTGTCGATGCCCGAAGCGATCTCTATTCCCTCGGGATCGTGCTGTTCGAAATCCTGACCGGGCAACCACCCTTCATGGCGTCCTCCGTCATGGGAGTCGCTCTGAAGCATCTTCGCGAAGCACCTCCGCCGCCCAGCATCTCGCGTCCCGATCTGCCGCCGTGGGTCGACCGGCTCGTTCTTCGCTGCCTCGAAAAGGAGCCCTCGCGGCGCTTCGGTTCCGCGGCCCTGCTTGCCGAGGAACTTCGGATGACACACACGGACTCGGTTGTTCGTCCGCGTAGACTTCCTTCAGGCGACAGCGTGGTTGTCGCGGAGAGTCCGAGTGCCGAGTGGGCCATGGTTTTGGCGGCGAGCGCAGAGAAGGCGGGATGGAGCACTTCGATGGCGCTCCGCTTCGAAGATCGACTCTTCAGACTGGTCCGCGTTGATCGACCCATCACACCCAAGGGCCGCTGGACCTACCGGTTCGCGTATTGGCCTCAAGGCGAACTGATCCGGCGTCTGGTCGATTACGACGCTGGGTCGTCCCCTCTTCGCTGACCCTGGGTGCTCGCGCTGCGGCGCACCGCTTAGGTTCGCCAAAACTTCAAGGAGGCCGGTTACAGTATGGCTCCTTCAGGAGACCAAGTAGCGATGGCCAGTATCGATGTCCTTCTCAAAGCAGCGGTAGACCAGAAAGCCAGCGACCTTCATTTGTCGGTCGGAATGCCGCCAATTCTTCGGCAGTTTGGCGAACTGAAGAAGCTCCAGTATCAGCCGCTCTCCGCCGAGCAGACGGCCAGGTTGGTCGACGAGATCCTGACTCCCGAACAGCGAAAGCAGCTCGCTTCCGAATGGGAGCTCGACTTCGCCTACGAGATTCCCGGACTCGCTCGTTTCCGCTCCAATGCCTTCCAGCAGCGCAAGGGACTTGATGCCTGCTTCCGCGTGGTCAAGAACGACCTGCCCGACTTCGCGGGCCTCGGCATTCCCGAAAGCATGAAGAAGGTCTGCGAGAACCACCAAGGCTTGATTCTCGTAACCGGCGCCGCCGGCTCCGGCAAGTCGACGACACTCGCTGCCATGGTGGACCTGATCAACTCGCATCGCGCCCATCACGTCCTGACCGCCGAGGATCCGATCGAGTACGTCCACAGCATCAAGATGGGCGCGATCAACCAGCGTGAACTGAATCGCCACACGAAGTCTTACGGCAACGCACTCAAAGCCGCCCTTCGCGAGGACCCGGATGTCATCATGGTCGGCGAGCTGCGCGACCTGGAAACCATTTCGCTCGCCATCAGCGCCTCGGAAACCGGCCATCTCGTGATTGGTTCGATGAACACGTCGTCAGCTCATAAGACCATCGACAAGGTCATCGACTCGTATCCGGCGGAGCAGCAGAATCAGATCCGCGCGATGGTGGGGGAGTCGTTGAAGGCGATCTTCTCTCAGCGCCTTCTTCCTCGCGCCGATGGCACGGGCATGGTGCTCGCGTATGAGCTGTTGCTGGGCAGCACGC
>JBDSLN010000529.1:0-8274 GCA_039916365.1 Vicinamibacteria bacterium | reverse complement strand
CTGCCCTTGCCGTTTCCGAGGCCTTGAAGGTGGCGGGCGAAACGTGGAACGTCTCGTCGCTCGTAGGAATGATCGGGGTTTCCGGGATCGCGGTTCAGAACAGTCTTGTTCTGGTGACGCAGACGTGGACTCATCGCCGCATGGCGAAGCTCATGAAGGGAGAAAGCCGGCGCGAGAAGCCGGCAGGCACGCCGCGATTCCGCAGCGGCATAAGGGTGTGCGCCTCGGGGGTCGGCTGTCAGGAGTAGCTTGTCTCCATAGGGAACGGGCCTTTCGAACGTGCGGACGCCAAGTGCGCTAAGGCCGAAGCCTGGCGAGATAGCCGCTTATGCGGGCGGCGTTCTTGCCCACATCGCTTCGCCCCACCCGGGACTTGGAGCGCACATCGATCCGCGACCCGGAGGCCGTGGCCGCCACGCGGATCACAATGTCGTCCTTGAAGCCGAACCAGGCCGTGGTGTCGGTGGCTTCGATTCGGCCCTCGCCAGGTTGCTCGGAAACGACGTCCCAGCCCATTGCCCTCGCGCCCGCGAGAGCCTTCTTGAAGGCTTCGGGAGCGGGCAGACTGAGATCCAGCGGGGCGAGTGCTGGATAGGCCTTTTTCTGTTCCGCGGCCACGGCGGCGCCCGGGTATTCGGGCGGATTCGTAGCACCCGCGGCCTGCCGGAGAGGAATGACCTCCACGAACGCCGGTGGGTTGTCGGTGTCGGTGCTGATGTCGTGGATCGCAGGCACGCCACGCGCCTTCTGGACGAACACTGCCGGTCCCGCTATCGCCGCCAGGCTCATCGCGAGGCCCAGCATCAGTGATCGGTGGTTCGCGCCCCGCAGCTTTGGCACGATCAGGGCCACAACGGCGACTGTGAAGGCGGCGATCGCGCACAACAGAGCGCCCGCGAAAAGCAGCAGGCCGGTCCGGAAATGAACAACTCCGAGCCGCGTCAGAGCTCCGGAGAGGATGAGAAGGGCCAGGGCCAGCGACGAGAGGCCAACACAAACACGCGCGAGTTTCATCTAACGATTGTAGGTGACGGCATTGCGGGCGCGATCTGGTCGGTCGTCAAGCCTTCGCGCCGTAATCCAACGGGGCGGGCGGAGCGGGACCGCCGTCCGCCAAGACGGCCCGTGTTCATGCGAATCGACTCCCGTTTGACTTGCAAAGGCATGCTCGTCGACAATCTCCGCGGGAGCTGAAGCAGAATCCCCGTTCGTCCGCATTGACGAAATCAGACGCTGGACGCGTCCAACTCTGCGAGCACATCCTTTTGGGAGTGAGCTATGGACGCGTCCGCCGAACCAGTCGTCGCACCCACATTTCGCGACGCGATCCGCTTCTGGTTCCGGCTCGGGCTTATTTCCTTTGGCGGCCCGGGCGGGCAGATCGCGCTCTTGCACCGAGAGACCGTGGAACGGAGAAGGTGGATCGACGATGAGCGCTTCTCCAAGGCGCTTGCGTTTTGCACGTTCCTGCCGTGGCCTGAGGCGCAGCAGCTTGCGACCTGGATAGGCTGGTTCCTTCACGGAACCCGCGGCGCGATCGTCGCGGGCGTTCTCTTCGTTCTTCCCGCGTCAGTCCTTCTACTGGGGCTCTCGTGGTTGCGAGCGAGTCAGGGAGCGCTCCCCATTGTCGCGGCGGTGCTCTCCGGATTGCGTCCCGTGATCGCGGCCATCGTTCTGGACGCGGCATGGTCGATGGCGCGTCGACGGCTTCAAGGGACTCGCGACCGCGTCCTTGCCCTTGTGTCGCTCGTTGCCGCCCTGAGCGGCGCGCTGTTTCCGGTGGTCGTAGCCCTGGCTGGGATCGTCGGGTGGTTTGCAACTTCTTCAACGATCCTCAAGCCTCTGAACATCGGAGACTCGGGAGCGATCGTTCCGCATCGGTGGCGTCGCGAGTTTTATCTGATCGTCACGGGACTTCTGTTGTGGCTCGCGCCCTGGACACTGATATCAGGTGCGACCCGCGCGCCTTTTCTGGGGGACGTGTATTTGTTTTTTACCCAGGCCGCTTTCGTGACTTTTGGTGGCGCCTACGCTGTACTCGGCTACGTAACGCAGATGGCGGTTGAGAAGTTCCACTGGCTCTCTCGTGTCGAGTCTTTGGACGGTCTCTCGCTCGCGGAGACGACGCCCGGTCCCCTGATCATCGTTTTGCAATATGTTGGGTTCTTCGCGGGCTGGAACAACGGAGCGTGCGGCGCCGCGCGGCTCTCCTGCGGCGTTGCCGCCGCGTTCCTGACCACCTGGGCCACGTTTCTTCCCAGCATCGTTTTTGTGCTCATAGGGGCGCCACACGTCGAACGAATCGGAGCCTCGCCCCGGCTCAGCGGCGTTTTTCGCGCGATCGGAGCGGCGGCAACGGGCGTGATCTTTGCCCTCGGCGTGGAATACGCGCGGACTGCCGTGGTGCTCGATCCTTTCGCCTTTCCCTGGTTTGATGCGGTGGCGATGACCTCGCTGGCGATCGCACTAGCCGCTCTGCGGAGCGGTCGCGTCCCGATGGGCGCGGTGATCGTCGTGGGCGCGCTCTTTGGTTGGACCCGGTATGAGCTTGGTCCATGGCTCGTTCCCTGAAGGAGAAGTATGCCGACATCCGAATCAACGCCGGTTCTTCTGCTCTCGCGCGGCGACGTGCGGGAGTTGCTGTCGATGGACGACTGTATCGAGGCGGTCGAGAACGCCTTCGTCGCCGCCGCGGACGGCCGCGCGCCACAGCCGCGAGCACTCGGTTTCTCCGCGGCCGATGGGGGCTTTCACGTCAAGGTGGCAAGTCTCGCTCTCGAACGACCGTACTTCGTGGCCAAGCTGAACGCGAACTTCCCAAGCAACCGCGAGCGCTTCGGACTTCCGACCATTCAGGGTTTAGTGCTCCTGACCGATTCCGAGAACGGGAGGCCGTTGGCTGTTCTCGACTCCATGGAAATCACGATCCTGCGGACGGGGGCCGCCACCGCGGTCGCGGCCCGGCGCCTCGCCCGTGCTGACGCATCCGTCGTCACGATTCTGGGTTGCGGCAACCAGGGACGCGTTTCCCTGCGAGCACTCTCCCGCGTTCGAGCGTTGCAACGCGTCTACCTTTGGGATATTGATGCGGACGCCGCCGCGCGCCTGGCGAACGAAGCTCGTGCGGAACATGGACAAGCCATCGTCATGGAAGTGATCTCGGATCGCACGAGCGGCACGCGCGAAAGCGACATCGTCGTGACCTGCACACCATCCCGTGAACCGATCCTGATGCGCGGAGATGTCCGGGTCGGCACGTTCGTCGCCGCGGTGGGCGCCGACAGCGAAACCAAGCACGAGATCGCGGTCGATCTCCTCCGTGGCGCCAAAGTCGTCACCGACGATGCCGAACAATGCTCCCGCATCGGCGACCTCCATCACGCGATCGCTGCGGGTGCCCTGCGCTGCGACGAGGTCCACGCCAACCTCGGTGACGTCCTGAGCGGAAAGAAACCGGGGCGCGAGGGTGAAGACGAGATCATCCTGTTCGACAGCACGGGAACCGCCCTTCAGGACGTCGCGGCCGCGGCACTTGTATATGAGCGGGCCGCGGCCTCCGGTCGAGGCACACCTTTTTCGTTCGCCTGACTTTCCGGCGCATTCAGAGGAATTCAAGTCTTGAATGGTGTTAAAACCGGTCGACTCACCGTGCGACGTTGGGACCCGTGTTCCCGTAATCGAACAACGCCGGACTGTGGCGGTTGTATTCTGCGGCGGTCGCAGGAGATGGCAGGAGGGTAGCCGTGTTTTTTGTGCTTGGCGTTCTCGGTCTGAGCCTCGTTCCGGAGCCGGAGCTGATCCGGCAGGACGCGCGGGCGAAGCACCGCTCGTGGAAGCGGACCAGCGTCGTCAGGACCAGATCCGCGAACTGGATCCCCGCCTGTTTCCCACTCGCTCCAGCAGGGAGCGGGCCACTCCGCCCGTCGATCCGTAAGTAAACGCATGGTCATCCTGCTCACTGTGATCGCCACCATTCTGGTGACGATCATCGTCATGAACTTCATTACCGGTGAAAAGAAGATCGACAAACGTCTTCAACCGCTCTACGCGATTTCGGACCCTCAGTTCCTCCGGTCGATGGGCAGCCTGCTCGGGCCTTCGGTGCTCGACGGCAATCGGATAAAGAGTCTGTGGAACGGCGATCAGATTTTCCCGGAGATGCTCGCCGCAGTACGACAGGCTCAGAAAACCATCACGTTTGAAACGTACATTTACTGGTCTGGAAAAATTGGAACTGAGTTGGCGGAGGCTTTGGCCGAGCGCTCTCGGTCCGGAGTCAAGGTTCACGTGCTCATCGATTGGGCGGGAAGCGTGAGCATGGATGAGGCCCTTTTGAAGACCATGGAAGACGCTGCGGTGCAGGTAAGGAAGTACCACCCGCTGCGCTGGTATACCCTGGCTCGCTTCAATAATCGCACCCATAGGAAGCTCCTGGTCGTGGACGGAAAGATCGGCTTCACGGGTGGGGTTGGAATTGCGGATCAATGGCTCGGAGATGCCGAAGACCCGGACCATTGGCGAGACTCGCACTATCGCCTTGAAGGCCCCGCGGTCGCGCAGATGCAGGCCGCTTTCATGGACAACTGGATGAAGACGAGCGGTGAGGTACTACACGGGGAGGAGTACTTCCCCAAGCTCGAGGCTCGTGGAGGGGCTCTCGCTCAGGTCTTCAAGAGTTCACCAGGCGAGGGGAGCGAGAGCGTTCGCCTCATGTATCTCCTTTCGATTGCCAGCGCCCGGCAACACATTCGTTTTGCCGCCTCCTATTTCGTCCCCGACGACTTGTCGATTGAGACACTCGTGGCCGCGCGAAAGCGTGGAGTGAAAATCGAGGTCATCTTACCGGGTGGGGACAATACCGACACGAAGATCACCGGCAAGGCTTCCCGCTCACGCTGGGGCGATCTGCTGAAGGCCGGCGTGCTGATCTACGAATACGATCCGACCATGTATCACTGCAAAGTGATGATCGTGGATGACATCTGGGTTTCCGTGGGATCGACCAACTTCGACAGTCGTTCTTTCCGATTGAACGACGAGGCGAACGTGAATGTCTTCGATCGGGAATTCGCAAAGGCGGAGATGCATGCGTTCGAGGACGACCGGAGCAAATCCAAACTCGTCACTCTTGCCCAGTGGGAGAGTCGGCCGTGGACTGAAAAGATCAAGGAGCATGCCGCGGGACTGCTTCGGTCGCAGCTTTAGTGTCCCCCGTCCCTGGTGCCACCATCGCCGTGCCGGCTATCGCCGGCTGAAGAGGAACTCGTGCACCTTGCCGTCCGACGTCCGGTACATCAGCGTGCTGGCCGGCGTCGTGCCGAGCAGGAGCCGCAGCGCCGATACCTCCATGCCGCCTCGTTCGCGGATGGGCGCTGCTTCGACGCTGCTGACCGCGCCGGCGTCAGCGAGCGACTTCGCCATCACCAAAAGCCGCGCCGGGTTGAGGAACGCGCTGTACTCGTCGCTGAGCTGCGTGCGGTCCACCCTGCCGTTCCGGATCTGGTCGAGGAGCTGCAGTGCGACGTCGCGGGCCGGCTTTCCGCTGACGGTGGGGGCGTCGGCCGCCGGCACCAGCTTCGCAAGCACTGCGGTCTCGATCGTGTCGAGCACGCCGCCGGCCCAGTCGTAGTTGGCCATCACCACCACCGCCGATCGAGAGGCAGGGATCAGCGCATTGCGGGCGCCGAAGCCGCTGACCGCGCCACCGTGCTGCAGCACCAGCACCGGCCCGCGATCGCGGATCGATTGTCCGCATCCGTAGCCGCTCGATCGGCCGTCGGTAAGCAGCCGCGCGGTGCTCATCGTTGCGAACGACGTAGGCGATAGCACCTTGCCGTCCATCAACGCAAGGTTCCATGTCAGGAGATCCGAGGGGGTCGAGAAGATGCCGCCGGCCGCGCCGATCCAACCCTGCCCTTCGGCAATCGCCGGCTCCGCCGTCCCGAGTCCGAGCGGCGTGTAGCCCTCAGCCATACCGGGGGCGCCGCGCGACGGCTCGAAGCGCGTGTGGGTGAGCCCGAGCGGGGTGAGCAGGCGCCGCTGCAAGGCGTGCGGATACGGCTCGCCACCGGCGATCTCAGTGATTCGGCCGAGCAGTAGATAGCCGGTGTTGCTGTAGGAATACCGCGACCGCGGCTCGAAATCGAGTGGCCGCGACGCATAGTCGGCGATCACGTCGGCGCTCGCCCGCGGCGCCGCCATCGGCCGGTCCACGAAGTCGAGCGGGTAGTAATCCCGGTAGCCTGAGACCATGCCCGCGATGTCGCGCACGGTGATGTCGCGGGCCCGCGTGAGCGTCGGCGCGTACTTCGCGACCGGGTCTTCGAACGACAGCTTGTGCTCCTGCTCGAGCTGCAGCGCCACCGCGCAGGTGAACTGCTTGGTGACAGAGCCGATGGCAAACAGCGTGTCTGTGCCAACCGGCGTCCTGGTCGCGGTGTTCGCCAGGCCGTAGCCCTTGGCGAAGACCACCGTGCCGTTGCGCATCACCCCGACGGTCACACCGATGGCGTGCTGAGCCGTCACCGTGGCGGTGATAAACGAGTCGAGGTCGGCCGGGTTGAGCGAGGCCAGCACCGGCGCTATGGTCGCGGCCGCTGGTTGGGGCGGCTGTGCCAGCGACGACGCGGTGCGTGCGGCGGCGGCCAGAAGGAGGACAATGGGTGTCAGTTGAGCCATGCCGCGCATGCTAAACGGATGTCGCCCGGGACCCGCGGCTCGACGGGATGCCACCGCGATACTCGCGTGGGGACACTTTTTTCGGATTTCCAGGCGAAGTCTTCGTCCGCGTGCGTTTCCCTGTGCCGCTCGCCACAGTCGCCTCATCGTGCGGCAGGCCCACTCAGCCGAATCCGCTCCTCACTTTACTGAGCGATGCCTTTGCCCGTATGGCAGTCGGCGCAGGTGGCGTCCTTGAGATCGCCCATGTCGATGGGGTGAACGAACTCCTTGCCGGCGATCCGCAGGGACGCGCGCGCCTCGCTCTGAGCCTGAACGGTGTGACACATTTGGCAGTCCTTCGAGATGACTTTGCCCTCGGCGGTCTTCATGTTGCCGCCGTGACAGCGGAAACAACCGGATGATGAGTAGTGGCCGATGTTGTTGGGAAAAGTCTCCCAGCTCGCCTTCATTTCCGGGAACATGTTCACGCTATGGATCCGCTGCAGCTCTGCAATGGCCTGCACGATCTTGGGCTCATCCGCGCCCGCGCTGGCCTGATACGACTTCGCGTAGAAGGCACGCAGCTCACGCCCGATGGACGCCTGCCCTTCCGCGGCGGTCGCGTACGGCCGGCTCAGCAAATCCACAGCCTCTTTCTTGAGGAAGGGGAGCGCGGGGTCCAGCCTTCCGTGCAGCATCGCCAGGTTGACCGCGCGATCCGGCGTCTCGAACGTGTGGCCGGTGCGGTTGTGGCAGTCGGCGCAATCCATCAGGCGTCGGGGTGCCTTGTCGCCGATCTCGCGCGTGACCTTTGGGTCGTCCGTCCGATACTCCGTGGTGGTTCCGTCGTTGTTGATCACACGGACCCACGCGATCGCCTGAAACGACGGATCCAGGTAGCCGTACTCGATCTTCTTCGACTGGTGCGCGTGGATGCCTTGAGCCTTACCGCCCGGTTCGGCCCCGCCGACATTCAGCAGCATCTCGATCTGCCTTGGAGTGTTGGTCTCGTCGTAAGCGTAGTGCGCGAACGTCCTGAGGATCTGACCGGCCCCTCGACCCTGGGCATGACAGGAGTCGCAGGTTCCGCCGGAATGGGGCATTGTTTGCAGCGGAGACAGGATGGGTCGGTCGAACGTGTTCGTCATCGCCTTCCACATTCTGCGAACGCCGGAAGCCTTCGCTTCCACGTATCCCGAGGGCCCCGGACCGACGTGGCAGTCGACGCACTTCGTCGCAGAGTGACTCGATACGGCGAAGGACGTGTGTTCGGGCTCCATCGAAGTGTGGCACGCGTTCCCGCAGAAGTTCACGGATTCGCTGATCTCGTAGGCGCGGTAACTCCCCACCGCGGAGATAGGGAGGAAGAGTGCGAGTGCAACCAGACTGATCAGCAACGTTCGTCTCGCCGATGCGACATTGAAGTCCCATACTGGGAACGCCCGCAATGAGGGTTCTTGCCCGCGGCGTCGCCGTGCCCGCTCGCGCGCTACTCCAAGCGTAAAGAGCAGGGCGCCGGCGAGCATGATCGCGGGGAACAGCACCCACGCGAAGATGCCCCAGTAGGGATTGCCGCGCGTGGAGACGTGATCGAACGCCGCGAAGAAAACGATA
>JBDSLN010000528.1:0-2635 GCA_039916365.1 Vicinamibacteria bacterium | reverse complement strand
CATGCGCCCCCCGGGCCGGGTCGCCTCCACCGCTGCATCGAACGCCGGCTGACCCGTCGCCGCCAGGAAGGTGACATCGGCGCCTCGGCCTTCGGTTTCCGAGCAAACCCAATCCTCGAGGATTCCTTGGGTCGCGTCAAAGGTGACCGCACCGAGAGAACGCGCCAGATCAAGCCGGAAGAGCGACAGGTCGGACGCGAGCACGCGCGCCCCACGCACCTTCGCCAACTGCATCAGCATGGAGCCGATGGGGCCCTGTCCGACGACCAGAACGGTGTCGTGGGGTCCGACCCTCGCCTGGTCGACCGCCTTGAGACATGTATTGACAGGTTCGACCAGACAAGCGACTTCGGATTTCACGCGCCCCGGAATCGGAATGGTGCCGCGAAGGACGATGTGAGGTGAAGCCTTCAAGTACTCGGCAAATCCGCCGCCAGACGGCTCGAAACCCGCAGTGGTGCCATTCTGTTTGTAGACCGCGCACTGCGCATAGAGCTTGCGCTCGCAGTAGAAGCAATGGAGACACGGGATGTGGTGATGAACAACCACGCGGTCGCCCTCCTTGTACTTGCTGACGCCCACTCCAACGCTCGCGACGACACCCGCAATCTCATGTCCGAAGACGCGGGGTGGATCGACGAGCCCCTTGTCGATCTTCTTGACGTCGGTTCCGCACACGCCACAAACATCGACACGCACCACCATTTCGCCGTCGCCCGGTTCGGGACGAGGAACCTGCTCGACTTCAAGCTTTGGAGTTCCCCGGTAGACGGCAGCGCGCATTGTAGCCATGGTTCATTTCGATCTTAAGTGCCGTGCGGCCCGCTGCTAAACTGCCGTCACATATGTCAGGGGCCGAGAGTTTCCAAAAGGGGCGTTCAGGCCTTGTCGTTATTGAGCCGGATGAAGTACCTGCGGTCTCCCTTCTCCAGCCCGCGGAGCTGAGAGCCCTGCATCGGGCCTTACTGCTTCCCAGGGTGATCGAAGAGAAGGCGCTCCTGCTCCTCCGTCAGGGGCGGCTCACGAAATGGTTCTCCGGAATCGGACAGGAAGCGATCGCGGTCGGGGTGACCGCGGCGCTTCAATCGAACGACTGGATCCTGCCGATGCACCGTAATCTCGGCGTCTTCACCACAAGGTCCGTCGATCTGCCGCGCCTTTTCCGGCAACTTTTCGGCAAGGCAGGCGGCATCACCAAGGGCCGCGATCGCACCTTCCACTTCGGTTTACCGGAGAAGTCTCTGGTCGGAATGATTTCCCACCTTGGTGCGATGCTTCCGGTTGCGTGTGGCCTGGGACTGTCGAGCCAGATCCAGAAGACGAATCGAGTCGCCGCCACGTTCACCGGCGATGGTGCCACCAGTGAGGGGGATTTTCACGAAGCGCTGAATCTCGCGGCGGTGTGGAAGCTTCCCGTGCTCTTCGTCATCGAAAACAACCAATACGGCCTTTCCACCCCGAGCCGTGAGCAATACGCATGCGCCCACCTCTCCGATCGCGCCATCGGATACGGCATGCGCGGCGAGACGGTGGACGGCAACGACATCCTCGCGGTGTATCGCGCAACCAGCGACGCCGCTGCTCGGGCGCGCAAAGGCGAAGGCCCGACTCTTCTTGAATTCGAGACCTTCCGCATGCGCGGCCACGAGGAGGCCTCAGGCACGGCCTACGTTCCGCCCCAACTCTTCGAGGAATGGGGAAAGAAGGATCCGCTCGCGCGGTTCGAGACCTCACTGAAGGCGATGGGGGTCATAAGCATTTTCGAGATCGAATCGCTCCGGGCCACGCTGAAGGACGAGATCGACCAGCTGGCCGACGAAGCACTCGCGGCGGCTGAACCGGTTTCCACGCGCGAGAAGGAACTCGAGGACGTCTACGCGATATCTCCCGCGTCGGTTGCCCCCGCGACTGGAACACCCGCAAAAGAGATTCGCTACATCGACGCCATCTCGGATGCGCTCCGGATCGGCATGCGCCGCGATCCGCGCGTGATCCTGATGGGCCAGGACATCGCGGAGTACGGCGGCGTCTTCAAGGTGACTAAAGGGTTCGTTGAGGAGTTCGGGCGCGAACGGGTGCGCAATACTCCCATCATCGAATCGGGCGCCTTGGGTGCTGCTCTTGGCCTCGCCATCGACGGTCTCGTCCCCGTGGTCGAGATGCAATTCGGCGACTTCATCTCCTGCGGCTTCAATCAAATCGTCAACAACCTGGCGAAAACGCATTACCGCTGGGGAACGAACGTGCCCTGCGTGATTCGCACGCCGTCTGGCGGCGGCAGCGGCGCCGGTCCGTTCCATTCCCAGAACGTCGAAGCCTGGTTCACGCACGTCGCGGGCTTGCGCGTGATCGCGCCCTCGACTCCTGAAGATGCCAAGGGCTTGTTACTCGCCTCGCTCGTTGAGCCCAACCCCGTTCTGTTCCTCGAGCACAAGGGTCTCTATCGATCGCTCAAGGGTCTTGTGCCAGTGGGCTATTTCACCACACCCATCGGCAAGGCGCGGATCGCGCGCGCTGGTTCCGACATCACCATCGTTGCTTACGGTGTCGCCGTCCATTGGGCGCTGGATGCAGCGACCACTCTTGCCGTCGAAGGCTTCGAGGCGGAAGTCATCGACCTGCGCACCCTGCTCCC
>JBDSLN010000527.1:0-6106 GCA_039916365.1 Vicinamibacteria bacterium | reverse complement strand
CACAAGGCGGACGTTCATCAATACGCGAAGACGCCGCACGTCCAGGCTCTTCACTCTGCGGCGGCGGGCCGTTGTGTGGGCTGCGTGCGCCTCTTGCTGAACGCGGGAGCTGATCCGAATACGCCCCAGGATGGCGGCTTCCGCGCACTTCACGAAGCCGCGGCCAATGGCGATCGAACCATGGCCGAATTGTTGATAGCCAAGGGTGCGACTCCAGACATCAAGAACGACGCGGGGAAAACCGGCGCTGATCTCGCGCGAGAACGCGGTCACCCGGACATCGCGGCCTGGCTGGATTCGCTCAAGAAGTGACGACCGCGGCCTCAGACTCATAGGGCATACGAGGTCCCGCGGCGGTCCACCGCCGTGTCCGATATTGGGAATTGTTCGGCCAGCGTCGATGTGGGTGGACGGCGGCGGCCGCGGAGGCTCATCGCGTCAAGTCGACACCGTCCAAGGAGTTGGACGACCATTGGCATCGCGGCCCGGAGCCTTTCGAGGCGCCCGTCGTTCGCGTTGATCGTGATCGCCACGCTCGCGCTCGCGCTCGGTATCGGCGCGAACGCCGCGATCTTCAGCGGCATCAATGCCGCGCTCTTCCGTCCGCTCGCGATCCAGGACGCTGACCCTGTTCGCGATCTCTGCGCTGCTGGCATCAGTCGCGATCCTGGCTTGCTGGGTGCCGGCACGGCGGGCTACAAAAGTCGACCCGATGATCGCGCTACGCTGCGAATAGTTCGGATCAGCCCGGCAGGTATTTCGCGAACCAGGCCATGACTTCTTCCATGTGCTTTCTGCTGTTGGCTCCTTTGAGGATCCAATGGCCCTCGTCCGGGAACACAACCAGACGTGCGGGAACCTTCAGGCGCTGAAGAAGTTTGAACGTCGTCATCGACTCCACGATGGGCACCCGGAAGTCGATCTCGCCCTGCGTGATCAGCGTCGGCGTCTTCCAGTTCTTCGCGTAGCGGATGGGGGACTGATCGAACCACTGCCCCTTGCCGGTCTCCCAGATGGGCGCGCCCATGCGCAACTCCCGGTCGATGCCGCCATCGTTCAGTCCATACTGTGATTCGTTGTTCACGGCGCCGGCATGCGCGACGAGACACTTGAACTGGTTTGTGGTGCCGTTGTACCAGTTCATCAGATAGCCGCCGTACGAACCGCCCGCCGCGGCCTGACGCGTCAGATCCATCTGCGGATATTTCTGCGCCGCCTCGGTGATCGCTTCAAGAGTCTCAAGTGCTGGCCCGCGGAGCACGTCACGTTCGATGTCGTCGGCGAACTTCTCGCCGAAGCCCGTCGACCCCGTGTAGTTCGTCATGATGAGGTAATAGCCGGGTGCGGTGAGCAGGTGATAGTTCCAGCGGGTCGAGAAGCCATCCGACGACATCGCGTTCGGACCGCCGTGCGGGAAAGCGATGATCGGGTACTTCTTTCCGGGTTCGACCGAGGGCGGCGGCACGATGATCGAGTGGATTTTCTTGCCGTTCCTGGCGGTGAACCAGAAATGCTCGGGCTTCGGCAGGTAGATCTTCGCCAGGCGCTCCTTGTTGAATGAGGTCAGCGCGGTGAAGGTCTTCTTCGCCGGATCGAAGCGAACAATCTGTCCTGGATCGGTGGACGCGGAGTATTTGCCCACCATCACGCCGCCTCCCGATTGAAGATCTGTCACCGCTCCGGAAGTTGGCGCATAGACAACTTCGGGAGCACCGCCGCCTTCAGGGAATCGGAAGACCTTCGTCGTTCCATCGTCCTCCGCTTCAATGTAGATCTGCCGGCCGTCCGCGCTGAACGCCTGGTTGCCGATCGAACGATCCCAGCCCGAGGTGACGACCGTGATCTGCGACCAGTCGGCTCCAGACAAACGCGCCAGGCGATTCACGAAGTAGATCTGCTTCGCGGTCGCCGTGCGCGACTCCACCGCGAAGAGCGCCTTGCCATCCGGACTGAACTGCGGCGAGCCGTAGCTTGTGCCCGGGGGCGTGATGCGTTTCGGCATTCCTCCGGACGCAGCGACAACGTAGAGCGCCACTTCCGTCGCTTCGTACATGCCGCGATCTCGGTTGACGCTCGCGTGGAAGACGAATGACTTCCCGTCGGGCGTCCACGTCGGGCTCAACTCTTCCGCGGTGCTGCCGCCGAACGTGCCGCGCAGGGGAGAGACGCGGACGATGTTCGTGGTGTCGCTGGTGAGCTCCTGCCAGCCGATCACGACCTCACGCTTCTCGAGCCACGCATTCCAGAACCGGACCGGGAACGCGTCATACGTGCGCGCCGTGTCTTTTCGCGCGCGCTGCTCGTCCATGAGCTTCTTCTGCTCGTCGATGCTTTGAGCGCCCGCCGCAAACTGCGCGGTAAACATCACGGCCTGACCGTCGGGTCGAAACTTCGGCGAGGACACGCCGCCGGGCACGTTCGTTAACCGACGCGCTTCGCCACCGCCTGTGGGGAGCAGATAGACCTGATCGTCGGCATCGCCGTCGCGGCGCGCAGTGAAGGCCAGGGTCTTGCCGTCCGGAGAAAACGTAGCGCCCGATTCGCCGCCCTTCGTGTTGGTGAGTTTCCGCGCGGGCGATGAGCCATCGCTTGGAACCATCCAGAGATCGGAGACGTTCTGCGCGGCGTCATACGAAGGCTCGGTGACCGAGAAGACCGCAACCTTGCCATCCGGACTCAGCGTCGGCGCTCCGATGCGATGGAGCAGCCACACGTCCTCATGGGTCATCGCATGCGGTTGAGCCTGGGCCGCGAGGGGCAGAAATAGAAGGAAGGCGGGGAGCATTCGGCGCATGAGGCGGAGCATAGACTGCTGGTCGAACCGAAAAGGATCCTGTCGCGAACTGATAACGTCTCGGCATGGTGACATCGAGTCGGTTGATCTCAGTGGCCGGGGCGTGCGTTTTCGCGGCATTTGGCAGCGCAGCCGTCGCGCAGGAGCGTATCGACTACGAAGCGGTGGCGAAGATCCGCAAGGAGGGTCGAGAGAACTCCCAGATCATGAAGACCCTTCACATGCTGACTGACGTCTATGGTCCGCGTCTGACGGGATCGCCCAATCACAAGGCGGCGGCCGACTGGGTGGTGAAGCAGACCACGAACTGGGGACTGATGAACGCTCACCTCGAGCCGTGGGATTTCGGTCACCCGGGCTGGCTCAATGAACGTTTCGCGGGCTACATCACCGCACCGGTGAAGGACTCTCTGGTGGGCGAAGTCCTCGCGTGGACACCGAGCACCAACGGAGCGGTGAAGGGTCGCGCGGTTCGTATTGAGCCGGTTCAGTGTGCGACGCCTCAAGCGCCGCAGGCCGGTCGTCCGCCCGCGGCACCGTCGTGTCCGACTCAGGCGCAGCTCGACGCGTCCCTGGAGGCGGTTAAGGCCAAGGTCAGCGGAATGATCGTCCTGGTCGGCGCCCACGCGAAGGTACCCGTGACTCTGGTTCCCGCACCCACCCGGCGTGACGACGAAGAACTTCGCCGTCAGTTGGATCCTGACAATCCGGCCCCGTCGCCCTTCGGTAATCCCGCGGCCGCGCCGACGCCCGTCCCCGGGCAACTCACCGCGAACCGGATCGCGGAGATCGTCGACCAGTTCCTGGTCGCGAATGGCGCGCTGGTTCGCATCAACGATGCCGGTCGCGAGGGCGGACAGATCCGCGCCTTCAACAACCGCACCTTCGATGTCACGAAGGCCGTCCCCACGATCGTTGTGCGCAATGAAGACTACGGTCGCATCAGTCGCCTGCTCGACGACGGATCGCCCGTCGATCTCGAGTTCACCATCGTTAACAAGGACTATCCCGAAGGCAAGACGACCTACAATGTCGTCGCGGAACTCCCTGGCACCGACAAGAAGGCCGAAGTGGTGATGCTCGGCGGCCACCTCGACTCCTGGCATGCCGCGACGGGCGCGACGGACAACGCCATCGGTTCCTCGATCATGCTGGAGGCTCTTCGCATCATTAAGGCCGCAGGCCTGAAGCCGCGTCGTACGATCCGCGTGGCTCTCTGGTCGGGTGAAGAAGAGGGTCTTCTTGGCTCGAAGGCGTACGTCAGGGAACACTTCGGCACATTCGAGAATCCCAAGCCCGAGTACGCTGGATTCAACGGCTATTTCAACGTCGACTCCGGCACCGGTCGCATCCGCAGCGGGTCAATCTTCGGACCCAAAGAGGCGGGCTCGATTCTGCGCGAGGTCCTGGCGCCGTTTGCGGACTTCGGCCTGATGGGCGCTTCCGTCACCACGTCGCGCCGTACCGGCGGCACCGACAGTACGTCGTTCAACGAGGCCGGCCTTCCCGGCATCGGCCTCGGACAGGATCCGATCCAGTACAACTCGCACACGTGGCACACCAACCCCGACACCTACGAGCGCATCATCGAAGACGATGCGATTAAATCCGCGATTGCCATCGCGGGCGCGGTGTACCACGTCGCGAATCGCGAAGCGATGTTGCCGCGATTCACGAAGGAGACCATGCCCGCGCCGCCTCCTTCGCCGACGCCAACTCCCACTCCGTAGTTCCGATTGCGCTTCGTTCCTCGAGAGGGCCGCGACCCAAAGTCGCGGCCGTTTTCGTTGGCGCGTCCTCCTCTGGATTGGACGTCTGCGCGCGGACTCGGCGCCATCCAGCAGCTTCGATCAGGTTGAGCTTCTTCGGATTGGTGCCGATGCGCCGAACTCGAAGCGCGTCTTGTGCGCTCAGGCATAGCGTTGGAACGTTCCATATCGTTCGCGATAACATGCCGGAATCCGGGGGCCTTCGCCTTCGATTTCAGGAAGAAACTAATGAGCGCACCCCGCGTTGGAAATGCCCCCGTGAGCTGGGCCGTCTACGAAGCCCACCTCCCCAATCCTCCCTATGCCCAGATCCTCGACGCTATCGTCGCCTCGGGCTACGACGGCACCGAACTCGGTCCCTACGGCTACTTGCCCACGGATCCGGTGACCTTGAAGCGCGAACTCGACTCTCGCAAACTGGCGCTCGGCTCTTCGTTCGTGCCGGTCTCTTTGGAAGATCCTGCGGCGAAAGATGCGGTCATCGCTCATTGCCTCAAGGTTGCGAGTTTGCTGACCCAGTTTGGGGTCAAGGAGCTCATCGTCGCCGACGACGAGGGCCCGATGCGTCAGGCGCACGCCGGCCGCATTCCCAAGGACGGCTCGAAGGGTTGGAACGCCACCGAATGGAAGACCGCGATCGAGACGCTCGAAACTATTGCGCACCGCGTGATGTCTGAGCATGGCCTCAACGTGGTCGTGCATCACCACGCCGGCACCTACATTGAGACTCCGGAGGAAGTGGAACGTCTGCTCGAAGGCACCAAGCCCGAGCTGGTCAACCTTCTTCTAGACACGGGCCACTACGTCTATGGCGGCGGCGATCCGGTGGAGCTCTCGAAGCGCCACGGCTCCCGCATCCGCTACGTCCATCTCAAGGACACCGACAAGGCTCAGCTCGACAACATTCGCGGCACCGACATCGGCATGCAGGACGCGTGGAAGCGCGGCATCTTCTGCGCGCTGGGCGAGGGCGTGGTCGACTTCAAGGGCGTCGCGTGTGAGTTAGCGAAGTACAACTACGAGGGTTGGATGATCGTCGAGCAGGACATCGTTCCCGACGAGAACGGGAAGTTCAATCCTGATCCCACGGAGAGCGCTGCGAAGAGTCGGAAGTACGTCAGAGAGGTATTGGGACTGTGAGCGGAAAGCTGCGCGTTGGCGTGATTGGTGCGGGCGGAATCGCACAGATGATGCATCTGCCCACACTGGCCGAGCGGCCGGATCTGTTCGAGATCGTTGCCATTGGTGATATTTCGGAGGAGGTGCTTAAGGCGGTTGGCGATCGTTACAACGTCACTAAGCGGGCGCGAGACTTCCGAGAGATCACCAGTGACCCCAACATCGACGCCGTGATGGTGCTGTCTTCCGGACGTCACGACACAGCACTTGCGGCTGCGTTCGATGCGGGCAAGCATGTCTTCGTCGAGAAGCCTCTCGGTTTCGGACGTCCGGAGACGGAGGCGCTCGCCACGGCCGCGGCGGCCTCCCGCGGCTTCACCATGGTCGGCTATCACAAGCGCTTCGATCCGGCCTACGTGGCCGC
>JBDSLN010000526.1:0-2598 GCA_039916365.1 Vicinamibacteria bacterium | reverse complement strand
TGCAGACCGTGACGAGAGACCACTTCGGTGTCGCGTTCGCCGAGATCGATGCTCAGCTCTATATCGGTACGGCCGTCTTCGTCTTCCTGAACGATCTTGTGAAGGTCGTCGGCGGTCACCGCGACGCCCTTCGACGCCTGCAAGGCCGCCATCAGAAAGAGCGAGGGCAGACGCTCGCGTCCGGTCTGTTCGTCGGCGCGCGGATAGGAAAGGACAAGCGACTCCTCAGCCTGCCGAAGTGTGCGGGCGAACATGCGACGCGTCTGCGCCACGCGAGTCTCGGTGGTCGGAAGGAAGATGCCGCCCGCAATGTCCGTTGGCACGGGGCCTTCATCAAAGAGATTGAGCTGCGCTATCGGCTTCGGCTTGGGTGCCGCAGCAAGTGCTTCCTCGGTGAGCAGCTTGCGCTCATGATCGAGAAGAAACGGGTCGGGTCGGAAGACTCCTGGAAAACGTCCTTCAACCAGTCCGAGAAACGCCACGAACTTGAACTGGCTGCCGGAGAGGGCTTCGGGGGAACCGACGTGGACACCGATGCGCGAACGCTCTTCAAGAGGCCGTCGTTTGCGGTCGAACTGCGCCTCGATCACGGACAGAATGCGTTCAAAAGTCACCGCCTGTGAGACTGTCGCGAGGCCCGAGATCTCTTCGAGAGTTTCACAGACGAGCTGAAGCTCCGTCCGCTCCATCTGGTTGGTTGGACGGATCCAGTCGAGGCAAAGCGCCAGGAGATGCGTCGACCATTGATCGAGGGTCAGTTTTTGGTTGGTGAACGCCAGACTGTCGTTGAGCTTCTCGATGAGCACACGAAGCGCCTGCGCGGCTGTGACCCGTCGCCCGCGTGACGAGACGTGAGTGACATTCGCGGACGCGCCGTTGCCCGGCTTCTGCTCTTCTGGAATGAAGTGATCCAGCGCCTTACGAAAGCGATCAATCCCAGAGACGACCTTAAGTTCGCGGGTGATCTGGTCGAAGGCCGACGGGTGAGGCGGTTCGTCGACGCCTGTTTTCTCCGCCAGAGGAAGAGGCGCGAAGGTGAGGAACTCAAGCAAGGCGCCGCGGTCGAAATCCCTGGAACCAAGCAACAGCAGGAATGAGCGGGCGATGCGGCCGGTGGCGAGGGGAAGGGAAGGATGCAGCTTGAAGGGAATCTGCGCGCGACTGAACAGATCCACCACGATCGGCGCGTAGACATCGGCTTGAGGAATGGCGACCGCCATCTCGTCGAACGCGGTTCCCTTCTTCGCGGCCTTCAAGATCAGGCGAGCGATGGAGCGCACTTCGCTTGCTTCGCCCGGTGCGGTGATCCATGAGACGACGGAGGCTGGCGGCTCGATCGACGGCTCGGGATTTGCGCGAGGGTTCGGGGCGTCGAAGAGGGCGTCGGTGAGACGAAGAATCTCGGCGTTCGTGCGGCCAGCGACGGGAGCGAACATGGTTTCTGCCCATGTGACCGTGGGAATGCCGCCTGTGTCCGCCTGTTCCGCGAACGAGCCGGGGGTGTTCGTGTCGCCATCTGAAATACGTCGCGCCCCAAAGCGCATCGCAAGCGTGCTCAGAAAACGGAATTCGTCCGCCCGCGGTTCGAGATCGGGCGAAAAGAGAATTGTGGTCCCCTCGAGAAACGGCGCGTCCACAACTTCCGCCTCGGAATAAAGGCGCGTCTCATCAAAGAACTTCGTTTCGATGTCGTTGTGATAACGCTCGTAGATGGACGCGATGGCGAGCAGGCGCGACTTGTCTTCAAGGCTCTTGCTGCGCTCACCCAGCCGACGCACTGCGGTGGGCCGGATCGAGGCGGCGCGCAGGTCTTCAAGAGTCCGGGCCAGAACACGCGCGACCGGAGCCTCGGGCAGGCCCGGCTTCAAGAGCTCCGGGTGCGAAGCTAACAGCTTGGCCGAAAGCATCGCGCCGTGGCCCGTTCCCCAGGCCATCAAACCCTTGGCGTGACACGCCGACTCGGCCATGCGAGCGGCAAGATCCCGCGGCCGCACCGCGGAAATAGCGGCCATGGCCCGTTTCTCGCGGGCGAGGCGGCGAAGAAGGATTTGGCCCGCCGACACCGAGGGCACGACAAGCAAAGTAGGGGTGAGCGGCATGCCGGTTGGAGGGTCGATGATACGACCTGCCTCAGGGCCTATCTGTTCGTCTCAATCAATCGCTTCCGCACCGCCCCCACGAGGTACAGACTTCCCGCCACCACGACAGTCTCACCGGGACGCGCCAGCCGCTTCGCTTTGCTCAGCGCACGCGTGATGGACGGTTCTTCAACCACCGTCTTGCCGAGACGGTTCGCGATCTCCGCCAGAAAGGCGGTCGTGGCGGCCCGGGTCATGCGGACACGCGTGGCGATCACAAGGCGCGCCGCGGGAAAAATCTCCGCCGCCATCTCGCGGACGTGTTTGTCGCGCATCGCTCCAAAGACCAGCACATACCTGGTTGTTGTGTCTTTGAGATAAGTCCGCAGAGCCTTCGCGCCGGCGGGGTTGTGGGCGCCGTCGAGGAGGAGCGGCGGTCGGCCGACGAAGGACTCAAGCCTTCCGGGCCAGACCGTGTGGTTGATCGCGGGCGCCGACTTTGCCAGATCAAACGCCACCC
>JBDSLN010000525.1:0-3907 GCA_039916365.1 Vicinamibacteria bacterium | reverse complement strand
GCTCTCGCCGCGGCCGAACTGGGCATCCTGGTCTTCGGCACACTGCATACGAACTCGGCGTCCAAGACCATTGATCGCATCATCGACGCGTTCCCGTCCGACGAACAGCCGCAGGTCCGCGTCATGCTGGCCGATTCGTTGAAATCGGTGGTCGCACAACAGCTTCTGAAAACCGCCGACGGCAAGGGCCGTTGCGCCGCCAACGAAGTGCTGGTGTCCACGTCGGCGTTGTCGAACCTGATCCGCGAAGGAAAGATCGCCATGATCAATTCGATGATTCAGACCGGCGGTGCCCTGGGCATGCAGACCATGGATCAGGCGCTGGCTCGGTACGTCAAGGAAGGGAAGATCACCGCCGAAGCGGCGTTGGAGAAGGCTATCGATAAGGAAGCGTTCAAGAAGCAGATGACGCCTGCGCCTCCTCCACCGGCGGCGCCTCCGGCTCGCTAGTGGGACGCCTTGGCTTCAATCGTCGGTGTTTGAAAGACTCGTCCTATAAATAATGGCTGATCTTGATTTCGAAGCACCCTTCGCCGAGGGGCTGAAGCGCCTGCAGGAGCTTCGCGCGTATCGCGGTGATCCAGGCAAGGAGCGTGAGGCAGCGACGCTCAAGTCGCAGTTGGACGCCGATCGCCGGAAGGTCTTCGCGGGCCTGTCCTCCTGGCAGCGAACGCTGGTGGCGCGGCACGGAAATCGCCCGTACACGCTCGACTACGTAGGCGCCTTGCTCACCGACTTCGTTGAGGTGGCGGGTGATCGGTGCTTCGGAGACGATCCGGCCATCGTCTGCGGCTTTGGTTTCTTCGGCAACCAAGCCGTTTGCATCATCGGCCATCAGAAGGGTCGAGATACGAAGCAGAAGATTTATCGGAACTTCGGCATGCCGAAGCCCGAGGGCTATCGCAAAGCGATGCGCGTCATGCGTATGGCGGAGAAGTTCGGCCGACCGATCCTGACCTTTGTCGATACTCCGGGTGCCTATCCGGGTCTCGATGCTGAGGAGCGCGGTCAGGCCGAGGCCATCGCCTTCAACCTGCGTGAGATGGCGAAACTGACGGTGCCGATCATCGTCACCGTGGTGGGGGAAGGCGGGAGCGGTGGGGCGCTTGCGATTGCCGTGGGCAATCGGGTCAACATGCTCGAAAACTCGGTGTACTCGGTCATTACGCCGGAAGGATGCGCGTCCATTTTGTGGCGCGACGCCGGCCGCGCGCCGGATGCGGCGGAGGCGATGAAAGTCGCGGCACCGGATCTGAAGGCGCTCGGGCTGATTGACGAGATTGTCGAAGAGCCGCCCGGTGGAGCGCATTCCGATCACGAAGCCACGTTTGAAGCCGTTCGTCTCGTGCTGCGCCGTCAACTCGGCGAACTGACCGGCAAGTCGGTGAAAGAACTCCTTGATGAGCGCTACGACAAATTCCGAGCCATGGGCCGCATGGGCCAGGACCTGGTTGAGGGACACTAGGCGACATCGGACAGCCAATGGCCTCATTGCGATGACATCAAACCTGAGCGCGGCCCCTGAGCGGAAGTTCGCTTGCCACGTCGTCGAAGGTGGGGCACTGGGCCGCTGTCCGTCTGCCTCGCAGTCGAAGGGGCCGGCACTTCCATGACCGTCCGCGTCCGCCTGTTCGCCGCCATCCGCGAAACCTTGGGCCGAGAAGCCGTCGAACTGACGCTGGCGGTTGGCGCGACACCGGAGGACGTGTGGCAGGCGTTGCTTCATCTGGATCCATCCGGTGCCCTCGCCACTCGCCGCATGAATCTTGCCGCCGCGATCAATCGCATGTATGCGAAGTTCGATGCGCCCCTGGCGGATGGCGATGAAGTCGTCTTCATCCCTCCGGTGAGCGGCGGCTAGCCACACTCCGGGCGCTACGAGTTCCCACTGGCCGGGCTAGACTCCTCCTTCATGGCCAGGGCGCAAACGAAGAGCATCGATCTTTCTCCCAACCGATATATCGAGAAGGTGAACCGGATTACCGGTAGGGAGATTCCTGGACCGATCGACCCGGATGATCTGCTCGTTCACGCGCATCGAGACCAGCACCCACTGGAAGTCGCGGCGCAGGTCATCGCTTCGCGCTTCATCCGCAGTACAGGTCGCGAGATGGCGGTGGAGCGCGGCCTCAAAGCAATCAACGAAATGGCGGGTCGTGGTGCTGAGTTCGCGAGCCTCTTCGTCGGGGGGCGCAAGTTCGAGCGTCGCGCCAAGGACTTTCTCGGCGTGGTGTCACGTGACTATTCGTATCGCTTCCGCGAGCCCAAGCACCTCACGCCCGGCCAGATTGAACGGCGTCTCGCCAAGGCGCGTCAGGATGCCGCGAAGAAACTGGCCGCTCGCGGTGCCGATCCAAAGCTTCACGTTCTGCTGACGGGTGCCACGGGTTTTGTCGGCAAGGAGATCGTTTTCCAGGCTGCTTCCGATCCGCGGATCGCTCGTCTTACCGCGATCATCCGTTCCGAGAAGATCACCGATCGCAAGACGGGCGAAGTCCTCCGCGTGATCGACGCGGCCGAGCGCGGCATGCTCGTGCTCCGCCGACTTGGGATCGATGACGCTGCCGCGAAGAAGTTTGACTTCGTCCAGGGCGACATCGAAGAGCCGAACTTTGGGCTCTCAGTTCGCGATCACGATGCGCTCGCGAAGACGGTCACGCACGTCATCCATTGCGCGGCGTCAGTTTCGTTCGATGATCCGTACGAGGCGTCGTTCCGCTCCAACGTCCTTGGATCGATCAACGCGCTCGGCTTCTCGCTTTCTCTGCAGGCGCGTCGAGGCGGACCTTTCGTCGAGCACGTCGCCATCGAGACCTCGTACATCCACGGCCGCAAACGTAACGCGATGGCCCAGGAGGAAGCGCTGGTCTTTCCGCGCCACTTCTACAACAATTTCTACGAGCTGACGAAGGCCATGGCGTCGATGGAAACGGACCGCCATCTGATCGAAAAGGGGCTGCGCGTCGTCCAGCTTCTTCCGTCGATCGTCATCGGCCACTCCGAAACCGGCAACAATCGTGGTGATACCAAGGTCGTCAACGCTCCGGTGAACGCGTTTGGCCGTGCCAAGGAAATCGCGGACAAGCTTGAATCGGATCTCACCGGAAAACCACGCCAGATGCTGTTGCAGTGGGCCGGAGGTCAGTTTCCAGGCGACCCCACGGCCGAGCTGAACTTCGTTCCGGTCGACCGCGTGGTGCAGGGCATCATCGCGAGTCTGACCGTGCCTGAAGCGATCGGCACGCGCATTCACCTCGCCACCGATAATCGCATTCGGTCCGAAGACGTTGTTCGCACCGTCCGGGAAGAGTTGGGCGTGAACGTCCGCCTCTCCGATCCGACCATCTATCGCAATGTCACGCTGCCCATCGTCAAAGGCGTGTTGATTCGCCTCGGGGAAGACAAGCTTGCAAACGCGTTGGAAAAGCTGGGGGCGATTTTCGGCGGCTACGCGGAGTGGGGACAACCGGTTCATTCCGTCGGCAACGACGTCCGCTTACTTGGCCTCTCGATCCGTCGGCCCGATACGGAGAACGCCTTCCGGATGCTTTGCCGCCACAATCGTTTCGTCCAGGCCTATGGCCGCGTCCGCGATGCCGACGAGATCGCGCGCCGTGAGCACGCGTGGGAGATCGCGCTGCAGCGTATTGAGGTTGGTTCCGGTCATCAGGTCGGAGCGCTGCGTCCGCGTGAGTTCCGGGAGCGTCTCGCCCTGGAACTCGATCTGGAGACGTTCGTGCTGCGGAATGATCCCGTGCCCGCGAAGAAAGCCGCTCCACGTCGCAAGATCGCCGCGCGAAAAGTCAGCTAGGAGGCATGTCCATGGCCCAGAAAATGTTTGGCGACGCGTTCAAGAAGGGCGAGGAGATCCTCCAGAGCGTCTCCGGAAAGCTGCTCGAGAAGCCTG
>JBDSLN010000524.1:0-2846 GCA_039916365.1 Vicinamibacteria bacterium | reverse complement strand
GTCATTGATGGGGGGACGTTGGGCTGAGGCGATCGGCCTGTTCTCACTCGGGTTGGCGCTTGTTTTGCTGCTGCGCTTCTGCGCCTCTCCAACTCCGGCCATCACCGTGAAGCCGACCCCTGCCTTGGTCGCGCTCCCGTCGCCCACGGTCTCGCCGACTGCTTCCTTGGTCCCGGCGAGGGTCGCGTCGTCGGCCGCCGGGCTTCGCTGTGTTTCGTCGCCGAAGTCCCGTGCCGCCGCCATCGCGGGTATGGAGCGAGTTCTGGGAACACCTGGTTTCGATACCGCACAGGCCACGCTCACCTTCGACCAATGGCAGGTGCTGAAGCTTCCCGCCATCGCTCGGTTCCGGGGAGCGTCCGGCGCCTGTGAAGTTGGAGTTGTTCCCGTGGACGCGACTTCCACCTCGATCACGGACGATACCGGCGTCTATGTGATGCCGAACGCGAAGCTGGTCGATTCCTACCTCGGCTCCGCCATTCTGGGTTTCGTGGATCGTGAAGGTGTTCTCGCCAAGTCTGAAAGCGCCCGGATCGCGTGGGCGCGAAAGGTGCTCGAGAAGAACAAGCTGGTTGGCCCGAATGCTTCCGACGCGGCGTTCAATGAAGCATTGTCGCGCGTGGCCGCCAGCGTGGGCTTGAAGAACAGGAATACCACCTCGGTGGACGGAGCGTTGATCGCGGCGCTCTATGCGCTCGGCGGGGGACAGCTGAAGGGAATCGCTCAGTGAGCCTGGTTCTCGACGCGCTGCGGCGGGTCGAGCGGCCAGAGTCTCAGCCGGGGACGGTCGGAGTCACCGTTTCGTCGTTTCGTCCCGCGCGTCGTCGCAGCAATCTAAGGTTTCTGTTCTTCGGCGTGATCGCAGGTGGGTTGCTGGTCCTCGTTTCGGGGACGCCGTCCAGGGATGCCGGATCGCAGCCAGTTCCCGCGGTGGGCGTGCCCGCACCGACGCAGGTGGGTGTCCCGCCCGGAGCGGGTGTCAAGGCGTTGCCGCAGCCTGTGAATCCTTCTTCGGTGTCCCGCCCATCGCTCCGGAACCTGCCTGCCATGTCCGCGTCCGCGACGCGGCATGCCGCAGCCAATGAGGGAGTTCTTGCCGCGAAGGCAACACTTCCCGCGTTCCTCCTCCAGGCCATCAGCGAACGTGATGGCCACCCGGTCGCGATCATCAACGACGTCCTGGTGAAGGAGGGCGACTTGGTGGGCGGAGCCCGCATCGTGCGCATCGGCGCCGAGACGGTCGAGTTGCTTCTTGCGAACGGAAAACGCGATGTTGTCCGATTTCCTTCGCCTCCAGAAGATGCGCCTTCCCTTCGCGACTAGGCGCGCCTTGGCGCCGACTTATGCACTGTATTTCTGTTACGGGACACTAGGCACCCGTCTCTAGGCCGGCACCTCTCTGATTCCACCAAGGAGTTCCGCAGTGCGTTCTATCCACGACCTTGAAACACCGTCTGTCTTGATCGACCTTGATCGCCTGGAAGCGAACATCGCCCGCATGGCGGCTCGCGCGAAGGAAGGCGGTGTGCTGCTCCGCCCCCACGCGAAGACCCACAAGATTCCGGAGATCGGCTGGATGCAGGTGCGCGCGGGCGCCGTCGGCCTGTCGCTCGCCAAGACCTCCGAGGCAGAGGTGTTCGCGAAGCACGGTTTCCCCGACCTGTTCATTGCATACCCTGTGGTGAGTCCGACGAAGGCCGAGCGGCTGGTAACCCTGTCGCGACGGATCAAGCTCTGCGTCGGCGTCGATAGCTTTGAAGGTGCATCGATGCTGGGCGAAGCCGCAGCGAAGCGCGGAGAAACAATCAGCATCAGTCTCAAAGTGGACAGCGGCGCGCATCGCGTAGGGGTTGATCCGAAGGATGCGGTGCCCGAAGGACTGCGTATCGCGGGAATCAAGGGCGTCTCGCTTAAGTCGGTGTTCACGCACGCGGGCCACTCGTATCACCACGCGGATCCCCGCCAGATCGAACAAGTGAGCCGCGAGGAAGCCTCGGTGGTGGTGACCGCCGCGGAAGGCTTGCGCCAGGCCGGCGTCGGGATCGAAACGGTGTCGGTCGGTTCTACGCCTACCGCGCGTTTCGGCTTCGGGTATCAAGGCATCACCGAAGGGCGACCCGGCAACTACGTCTACCTCGACCGCACGCAGGCTAGCCTTCAGACCTGTTCGCTCGACGAGTGCGCGATGTCGGTCCTCGCCACCGTCGTGAGCGTGCATGGCGCCGATCGAGCCGTTCTTGATTCAGGCAGCAAGACGCTCGCACTTGATCAGCTTCGCCCAAAGCCCGACGGCTATGGCCTTATTCTCGGGACCAGTTCGCGTCTGTCCGGTCTTTCCGAAGAGCATGGCGTGGTCCGGGTTGAGCCCGGGGACTCCTTCAAGATCGGTCAGCGCGTGCGCGTCCTGCCGAATCACGCGTGCGTTGTTTCGAACCTCCACAACCGTGTCTATGGCGTGCGCGGTGAGAGGGTAGAAGCTGTGTTCGAAGTAGCCGCCCGCGGCTGCGTAGACTAGAGGCAGCTATCGACCGTCGAGGGCTTCCCGCACTGCGCTGTCGTTCTCACGCCAGCCCTTGCGGACTCGGACGAACAACTGGAGATACACGGGTGCTTGAAGGAACGCTTCGATCTCAGTGCGTGCTTCCGTGCCGATGCGCTTGAGCATCGCGCCCTGCTTGCCGATGACGATGGCTTTCTGACCGTCGCGCTCCAGCATGATGTCGGCGGCGATGATGACCTTGCCTCCGTCTGCCTGCTCATCGACCCACTCGCGCACCATGACGGCCGTGGCGTAGGGAACTTCCTGGCCGCAGCAGTGGATGATGGCTTCGCGGATTAGCTCGGAG
>JBDSLN010000523.1:0-5561 GCA_039916365.1 Vicinamibacteria bacterium | reverse complement strand
GTGCGAACGCCGTAGTAACTCGGAACGCTGATGGGCGCGCCTGCGCCGCCTGGGTGCTCGATCAGGATGTCCTGGCGCCAGGTTGAGATGGCGGGAGGCGTGGCATTGAGAAGAGGCACGATGGAAGTTCCATCCACCGACGCAGGAGACACCGCGTTTGCGAGGGTCATGAACGTCGGCGTCAGATCAACAAGTCCGACGAGATAATCGACGCTGCGACCGGCGGGCACGCCCGGCCCGCGCACGTAGAAGGGCATGCGGATCGATTCTTCGTAGGGTGTATTTTTCCCCCCGCGTAGGCGGTGCTCTCCGCGGTGAAGTCCGTTGTCTGATGTGAAGAAGACGTAGGTGTTGGACGTCTCACCGAGTTGATCGAGCGTCGAGAAGATCGCGTCCACCGCCTCCTCGACCGAAAGCAGAGCCTGAAGGGCACCGCGATAGTCGGAGTCAATGTCGGAGATCTGTCCCGAGGTCAGCAACGGCGACTGATCCTGGAGCCAGCGTGGCTTGTCGGAGATATCGGCTTCATTGAAGGCTCCGGCCCTGGATGCGGTGGCGCCCGGAAAGGCCGAGAGGTGGCGGGAAGCCGGCGTGGTCGGTGTGTGAGGCGCGTTGAGCGAGAGGAAAGCGAAGAAGGGCTGGGCGTCGTTCGTCTCGGCCGCGCGCAGGAACGCCTGAACACGATCAAGCAGCACATCCGTCTGATAGCCGCCGCTCGAAGCCGCGTATTCCTTCAAGACGCCGTTCTCGTTCATCGTGTATTCGTCGTTGCTGGCCGCGCGATCCGACATGACCACGCGCCAGTCGTCCCAGCCAGACGGAACGAAGGTCACCGCGGGCGCGCCGGTCGGATAGTCGTTCTGGTACTTGCCGAAGATTCCGGTTTTGTAGCCCGCCGTCTTCAACCACGGGCCGATGTTGTTCGCGTCGTAGCCGCGAGCTCGCCAGCCCGGGTAGCCCGCATCGTCCCCAACATTCGCGATCACCCCGGTGTTGTGGCTGAACTGTCCGGCCAGGATGTTCGCGCGCGAGGGTCCGCAAAGAGGGGTTGTGGCGAAAGCATTTTTGAAGGACAGGCCCTTGTCGACCATGATCGCGCGGAAGCGCGGCATGTTCGACACCATGGCTTCCTCCGCATCGTCCAGGAGAATCAGAACGATGTTCGGCCGCGCGGAGGCAGTCGCCGGCGTGGGTGTCGCCGTTGGCGTGCCGCTTCCGGTGGGCGTGCTCGGAGTGGAAACTCCGGCACCGCCGCATCCCCCCATAGCAAGGAAGCAAGAGAGCAACGCGCCCAGGGAGAAACGTCTTTGAGGCCTGATCACTAGAGTGATCGTAGCGTATCGGCCTTGCTCAAGAGAGCCGCGCTCTGCCTTTGGGAGTGTTCAATTCCACCTCGATCGACGGAGCTTCGGTGGAGCGGATCGCGTCCTTGATGCCGAGCGCGCTGAGTGCCTCGCCCAAGACCAACGCCTCCGGATGACCAAGGGAGAGCGAGTGAATGGACAGGCCGGCAGGTGTCGTGAGACTCGGATGTGCGTTCGCGGACTCCCACTCGATGAGGAAGGGAAGCGCCCCGCCGAAGGCACCGTGCTCTCGATGCTTCGGAAAGGCGAGACTCCAGACAAGTCGTACGCCATCGGGCCCGACACGGGAACCCTGCCTTGGAGGCGCGCACGACAGCGGTTCCGGAAGCGTACCGGGAAAGGATTCGTTGAGGCTCGTTCCGCGCGCGGCCCATGTGGCGATACGCGGCTCGACAAAGTCGCGAAGACGAGGCACATAAAACGTCGGAAGGCCCGGTTGGGTCGGATCGGGCGAAATGATCTCGATGTACTGACCTGATCCGAGAGAGGCGAGCGCGTTCCACGTTCCGAGGCCAGGGTGAGATCCGCCGGCGACCGCGCGGATTCCCGTCTTCGCTTCGAGCCATTCGATGCCGCTCTCCAGCGTCCGCGCGCCGATCAGAAGATGATCGAGCAGCGTCTTCGGATCGGTCATCCCGTTCGAGGCCATCACCGTGTGCTTGGCGGGGGTGTCTTGACCTTCGGCTTGGCCTTCATCTCCGCGTCGCGGAGCGCGCTCAGCGCGTACGGAAGGGTGAAGGCATGCGTCCAGCCGAAAACGCGGAGCCCGTTCGATGCTGACCACAGCGCCCGTTCGCCGGGTCGCGCGGGATCGGTGGGTAGATGGGAAGCCTTCTCGATCGCCGCGGCCAGGGCACCCTGATTTGAGGAACCGTCGATCGGCATCCCGATGGATTCCAGTTTCATCAGGTCGAGCCGCTTCTTGATTTCGATGAGCATGCCTTCGTCCTGAGTAAGGTTGTAGCCCGCGACCAGGGCGCCCATGCTGGAAAGATACGACTCCATCTGATGATTGAGAGGAGGGTTGTCGCGAACCCAGCGGGCATGGCGTATGACCGCTGAGGTCAGCTCTTTCCTGGTGGTCGCGTTGTCGGTGATGGAGAGAAACCGATCGACGCCCCGCACCACGTAGTTCTGCGCATAACCGTAGCGATCGACTACAAGACTGTCCCCCTGTTGCTTCTGCAGCGTCAGCAGCCGCTCCATGCGCAGATCGAGCTCTCGCTTGTAGCGCGGGTCTTTCGTAGCGTTCCACGCTTCTGAAAGGTTCCAGATCGACAGATAGAGACGGCGGCCGGTGAGATCGTGCTCGCCGAAGATCGTGCGCAGGTGCATGTCGGCGGTCTGGATCGCCATGTCGAGGCCACGATGATCGCCGGTCAGGTAGTAGTCGGCGAGCCATCCCGCGACCCACACGTGGGCCGAAAGCGTCTTCAGCCAGTGCTGGGCGCCGTGACGGCGGCCGAGGCCGACATAGGGCGAGCCTTGCTTTTGATCGGATATCTTCCAGTAATCGCTCGAGGTGTTCGTGTCGCCGCGATAGACCGCGGGCTTCGGCCAATGAATGTTGTCGATGTCCATGCTGTGACGCGAGAGAGCCTGAGCGGCGCGAAGGAAGCGTGTCTCACCGGTTCGCATGAACTGCATCCAAAGCTGAAGATCCTGAGCGGGCTCGTTGTCGCCCCAGATGTCCCACGTGCCTGTTTTCGGATCGAAGTTGAGCTTGCCGTCGCCGTAGTCCCACATGCCGTACCAAGGCACGAAGTTCTGGTTGTAAAGCCACCAGTCGAACTTTGAATCGACCGCGCGCTCCAGATCGGGGTGCGCGTCGGCGCGAGGCGCCATGCGTCCGAAGGCTCCGCTTACCGCGAACCATTGAGGCAACGCCGAGACGACCGGACCATCGACGAGCGAACGCACGGCGCGCACAGCCAAAGCACTTTCGCCGGACGGGTGAAGACTGATGGAAAGCTCCGTGGTCTTCGCGAGTCCGTTGGCTCCGCTTTCCATGGTCTCGACGCCTTCTTCGTTCTCGGCTTTGAGGGAGTAGCGCGCGAATGACATGGGGGCTAGGGAGTCCGGCCAGATGGACGCGACGAGCGTGCCGCTCGAAGGATTCACGGTGAAGGCCTTCGGATACTCCTGCACGATGTCCTTGAATACGGCGACCACACCAACCCGAGCGCCTTCTAGCGCGAACCATCCCGCCGCGCGCTCCTTGCTTTGAAGTTGGGTGGTTCCGTCCGTCAGAGTCGCGACGAAGCCGGTGATGTGGGTGTCGCCAGTCGATTCGGGAACGGGCGGCATCCGATCTGCCTTCGGTCCAGTCTGAAGCAGCGAAACCGGCGACCCGCTTAACGTCACGTCCGCGTGCGTTTCGGCGCCCGGCTTCCACCACGGGCCTTCGATCATCGAAGTCCGAACCGTCTGCGGTTTCTCCGCCAGAGTCAGGGTGATCCCCGCGGCGGCGATGCGATCGTTTGGCTGGATGAATCCCCGATCGGTCGGATCTTCCACGAGCAGCTTCGAACCTTTGGTGGCGACGTGCGCGTGCTGGCCCTCCTGCGGACGGCGCTTGTCGGGACTGCCGGTGTACACGAACGTGTGGAGAACCTTCATCCACGGCTTGCCGGCCCAGACGTGAATCCGGGTGACGAAGGGAGCGGGCGGATTGTCGGCGCGCGCGTAGCGGTATTCGCCTTCGATGCGCAGGATCGCGTGCAACGGACCGCTGCCTTTCTCGATTGTGGTGAAGGTGACGAAGGCGCGCGAGTCGTCGCGGCCTGCGTCATCGAGCATGTCGAGGAAGGAACCGCGTGATCCGGCGGAGCGAAGCGCCTTGATCGCACCCGTCTTGGTGACGATCTCCGCGTTGTCGATGAAGCCGCCTTCACCGCGGGTCACATGGAAGCCAATCGCGCCCGTGTCGACATCGATTCCGCCCGCCGGGCGCTGTGAGTTCACGACACGAAGCGCGTGAGGAACGGTGGCGACGCGACGAATACCCGCCCCGTACTCAAGCCGGTAGCGCGCTGAGCCTTCGGTGATGAAGTCGACCCAGATCCACTGAATGCTGGAGTCGGCGGGCTCCCAGGAGGTGACCTCGGTGACCTGCGAGGGGACTTCGACCCCGCGTTCGTTGACCACGCGCACCTGATCGGGCGATTGAAGCGCTCCCTTCGGAAAGGGAACGCCGAAGGTCACGGGCGCGTCCGTGGTCACCCGGTCCACATTGAGCCGAAGCGATTCGGCGCTGCTCAGCGTGGAGGCAAGAACACAGGCCAGGAACGTGCCGAACCCGCGCAAACGTCGGGTAGAAACCGTCAGAGTCATCAGTGGTCCTCGATGAGAGGGCCCTCCGCCAAGGAGCCGGTGGTGTGGGTGCTTCGTCCGCTCGCGGGAAGGATATTCGTCTGGGACCTCAAGTTGGGAATGATCCAGTTGCGACGTGGAAGGCAAAAAGAAAAGGGCCTCCGAAGAGGCCCTTCCTTTACGACTCAGGCTCGGTGCTTTGAGCCTGACGTTTTGACTACCAGCTGAGACGCGCGGAGAGGCGTGCGATTCGCGGGGGCAGGATGGTGGTGGGCGTACCGAGCTGAGGAATGACGGATCCGGTTTCGCTGATGGTCAGCGTTCCCGTGGTCGCGCGGATGTTCAACTCGGTGTTGGCGTTCAAAACGTTGAAGACGTCAACCAGAACGTTGAGGCTCAGGCGGTTGGTCAGCTTGAACCGCTTGTCGGCGCGGATGTCGAACTGCTTCACGGTTTCCAGACGGTGGGCCGTGATCGACTCGGTGATGAAGTTCTGGCTGATGCCTCCGGCGTTCGCGGCGAACACTCGAGCGTACGGATAGCCCTGCTGAGACTTGAACACCGGCGTCAGCCGGATGCCGTAGCCCGGCTCAAACGTTCCGGAGATCTTGAAGTTCCACGTCGAGAACTCGGACTTGTCCTGCAGACCATTGGGCGTGATGGGGATACCCGAGTTGTTGGCCAGACCGCCGAAAAGGCTGCCTCCCGCGATGTTGTTGCCGTTGCCCGTGCCGAAGTAGCTCGTGCCGAACTCGCTGGTCCAGGTATTGATGACCGACGCCACCATGCCCCAGCGATGCGAGAAACGCTTGTTCAAAGCGAACTCGACCGACTTGTAGTCGGCGGTGTTTCCGGGGTTGTTGAACACGAGGTTGGAAATCGGCA
>JBDSLN010000522.1:0-13150 GCA_039916365.1 Vicinamibacteria bacterium | reverse complement strand
CGGCCGGCTGAACATCGGCGGACTGGAACAGGCGGCTTCGGGCGCGCCCTACGGCGCCGTCGGCACCGTGGACACCCGGCCCTACGTCACCAACCCGGGATACTCGAATCCTCCAGCCACGGTGGGGTATTGGTTCACCGCCCGCGATGCGTTCCGAACGGCAAAGTCGATCCGCACGGATCTGAGCTTGAACTATTCGCGCAAGGTCGCAAAGAAGGCTGACCTCTTCGCTCGCTTCACCGCTCAGAACGTCTTCAACCGTCAAGCGCTTGAGAACCTCAACAGCATCAGCACGTCGGTTCGAACAAACGCCACGAACTCGACCCTTTACACCCGGTTCAATCCGTTCAGCACCCAACCGGTGCAGGGTGTGAACTGGGATCTGGCGCCGACCTTCGGTCAGCCTCTGGATCGTTTCGCTTACACCACACCCCGCACCATTCAGTTCTCGGTCGGCGTCCGCTTCTAGCATTCGCGAACGTCTGAGAAACCCCCGGGGCTGCCTCGGGGGTCGCACGTCCCGGTCCTGAGAGGGTTGGGCGTGCGCCTGGTGGATCGTGTGATCTGGTCCGGCATCTTCTAGACTGGCAACATCTGGACGATCAAGCGGCCGAACGCAGCCACGACTTAGCCGCGCGCTTCCGAAATCGGCACGCCCTCTCGTATCATCCCGATAGTCCAATGCGCGCCCTCGCCGTCCTCCGTGACTCGCGAGAGCGCTGTCACCTAATCGCCTTCTTCCTTCTGATGCCCGCGTCGTGGGCGCAGGCTCAGGCCCGAAACGAAACTCCGGGCCCGGTGAAGACGGTGAGCCGGGAAGCTGACCAGACCGAGCTTGGCGCGGTGGCGCTCGGCGACCAGCTCATAAAAGTCGACGGCCGGCTCGATGAGCCAGTCTACGCGCGCATTAAACCAGCATCGGACTTTATCCAGCAGGAGCCTTCTGAGGGGCAAAAGGCGACGGAGAAGACCGAAGTCTGGGTCTTCTTCGACGAACGGAATGTGTACGTGTCCGCGCGATGCCTGGATTCGCATCCCGAGCGAATGATCGCGAATGAAATGCGCCGCGACCATTTCAATCTCTTCGAGAACGAGAACTTTGCCGTGGTCTTCGACACCTTCCACGACAAGCGCAACGGCTACATGTTCTACACCACGCCGCTGGGCGGCCTCTTTGACGGACTCATCACCGACGAGACCAACATCAATCGCGACTGGAACACGGTCTGGGACGCCAAGGCTTCGCGAGACGAGCTGGGCTGGACGGTCGAGTTTGTGATTCCTTTCAAATCGCTTCGCTACGGCGCCTCGGACGTTTGGGGCATCAACTTCCGGCGCCGGGTGCGCTGGAAGAACGAGACTTCGTACCTCACGATGATCCCCGCTTCCTTCGGCCGACGCGGCCTGACCAAACTTTCCTCGGCCGCAGACCTGACCGGGATCAAGGCGCCGGCGAGCTCGCGCGCCTTTGAGATCAAGCCCTATGCGACGGGCAGTCAAGCCACCGACAGGGCGCTCGCGAGTCCCCACAAGGGCAAGGGGGAAGCGGGCTTCGACGCCAAAGTCACACTCAGCAGCGCCCTGACCCTCGATCTCACGTACAACACGGACTTCGCTCAGGTCGAGGACGACCTGCAGCAGGTCAACCTGTCCCGCTTCAGCGTGTTCTTCCCTGAGAAGCGCGATTTCTTCCTCGAAGGCCAGGGAATCTTTTCCCTCGGCAGTCAGGGTGGAGGCGGAGGAGGGGGGGGCGGCCAGTTCGGTCAGACCCAAACTCCTATCCTTTTTTTCAGCCGCCGCATCGGCTTGTCGGGTGACCGTCTGATCCCCATCCAGGCGGGGGGACGAGTCACCGGCAAGGTGGCGGGCTGGAGCGTGGGCGCACTGCAGATGCGAACGGGACGCGACGACTTGACGAATACGAAGACCACGGACTTTTCCGTCCTGCGCCTGAAGAGAGACGTACTGAAGCGAAGCACCATCGGGGCGATCGTGACTCGCCGCGACGACACGAGTGCTACGCCCACAAACCTTGTCTACGGAGCCGACCTGAACCTGGGCCTCGGGAGCACAGTTCGAATGACCGGCATCGCGGCCCAGAGCGACTCCGGCGCGTCGTCCCCGAAAGACAATCTCTTCTACCAGGCCCGCTTTGAATGGAACGCCGACCGGTACGGCACGGAAATCGATCACGTCAAAGTCGATGCGAATTTCTCGCCCGGCATCGGCTTTGTTCCCCGGCCGAACATTGATCGAGATCAGGTCCGCCTTCGCTTTTCGCCCCGACCCCGAAGGCCGGTCTTGAAGCGGGTCCGGAAATTCACCTGGGGCACGAACTTCGACAACATCGCCAAGGCGTCCTCGGGGAACTTTGAAAGCCGCCAATACGAGATGCGCTCCGAGACGGAATTCCAGAACGGCGATCAGTTCAATCTGCAGTACCGGCGAAATCGTGAGGCGGTGGCGACGCCGTTTGAAGTATCAGGCGGCCTGATCGTCCCGGTGGGCTCTTACCGCTTCAACAGCTTCGAGGTGCGTTATCAGATGGGCCAGCAGCGAAAATTCGCGGGCAGTCTTAGTTTTCAGCACGGCGGCTTCTATGGCGGCAGCCGCACCGAGTATCAGTACAGCCAGGGCAGGATTGAACTGAGTTCCCGGCTGTCCGTTGAGCCGCAGATCCAGATCAACCGCCTCGACACGCCCTTTGGCCAGGTCACCACGAAACTCGTCTCGGGCCGTCTCAACTGGACATTCTCCCCACGCATGCTGCTTTCGGGACTCACCCAGTACAACTCCACCACGAGTCAACTGATCAGCAACGTGCGGTTTCGCTGGGAGTATCAGCCGGGAAGCGACCTCTTTGTCGTCTACGGTGACGGGCGCGACACTGAGGCCAAAGGCTTCCCCGCCCTGGCAACGAGATCGCTGGTCGTGAAGTTCACGCGACTCTTCCGCTTCTGAGGCGGACCTTCAAGCGACCTGCGCACGCCCGCGGTGCCGGAGTTGTAGATCACGATCCGGTCCTTGTCCTCGGAGACCACGGAATGAGTGTGCGAGGGGGATCGAGTCGTCTCCGCTATTCCGTAAGGTCGGAGGAATCCGCCAGCGGCGCTTCCCTGATCGACGGCGTCGACGTGATAAATCGAACGCAGGCGTTGTAGCGAAGGATCGCGTCGTCATTGCCTGGAGGCCGCAGACTCTCTGCGGCTTCAAACGCCCGCATCGCCCGGCCCAGGTCGGCGTGCGCGATGTAGCCGGAACCGTGCCCGCCACGCGCCACCACGGCGCGAGCGTGACGCTCATGGATCAGCCCCAGGTAGTACGCCCGGCCATACTCACCGCTCACGCGCGGCAAGAGTGCGAGGGCTCGCGACGTGCCCTCGGTGCTTTCCGAGAACGCATCGGTCATAGCGAGAAGCAGGAGCACCAGCGCCTTCTGGTTCTCGGCATCGATCTCCAGAATGTCGAGGCAGATACTCTCCGCCTGCCGGGGTTCGTTCAGAAGCCGGTAATGGTGGGCGCGTTCCAGGGCCGCCTCAATGGCGCCTTTCGAGAGCGGCTTCAGTGCGGGTGGGTTCTCGGGCATCTTGAGATCACTCTCAGTCTTTCCCGGTCAGGACCCGGAAAATCTTCTTCACCGGATCATAGAACTTGTCCGCCACTCGCTCCTTGAGGGGAATGATGGCGTTGTCAGTGATCTGAATTCCCTCGGGACAGACGTTCGTGCAGCACTTCGTGATGTTGCAATAGCCGATCCCGTGGTCGGTCTTCAAGTCGTTCAGCCGATCCTCGGTGTCGATGGGGTTCATTTCGAGCGCCGCGGTGTAGACCAGAAAACGCGGCCCGATAAACTTCTCGTGAAGCTTGTGGTCGCGCAGGATGTGACAGACGTCCTGGCACAGGAAACACTCGATGCACTTGCGGAACTCCTGCACGCGGTCCACATCCTTCTGGTCGGTGCGCCAGGTCCCGTCGAGCGCGTCCGCGGGGCGCGGCTTGAGTTTCCTGATGCCCTGCTTGACCTTGTAATTCCACGACACGTCGGTCACCAGGTCCTTGACCAGAGGAAACGTCTTCATCGGCTCGATGGTGATCGGCTTGTCCTGGGGCAACTCGTTCAGACGGGTCATGCACAGAAGTCTGGGCTGACCGTTGATCTCGGCAGCACACGAGCCGCACTTCCCCGCCTTGCAGTTCCATCGCACCGCGAGATCGGGCGATTCGTGGGCCTGGATCTGGTGCAGGGCATCGAGGACCACCATCCCCTCGGCAACCTCGGTTTTGTGTTCCTCCATCTTCCCGCCCGACGGGTCGCCGCGGAAAACATGGAACGTGAGTGTGCTCATGGGCGTCTGATCTCTTTCATCATGACTACTTCATCTCGTCGATGATCTGCTTCAACTCGGGTGGCATTTCGGCTAAGGGTGCTTGCCGCAGATTCATTTCGCCCGCCGAGCCTTTCTTGACGACCATGTTCACCTTGGAGAAGGAGTCTGTCTTGTCGGGGAAGTCCTCGCGGAAATGGCCGCCCCGGCTCTCTTTGCGCTCGATCGCCGACAGTGCAATGGCCTCAGAAACGATGAGTAGATTCCCGAGGTCGATGGCGGTGTGCCAGCCCGGGTTGTACTCACGCCGGCCCGCGACGCTCGCCTTTCGCGCCCGATTCTTGAGCTTTTCGAGAACGCCGAGCGACGCTTTCATTTCCGACTCGTTTCGCACGATGCCCACAAGCTCCTGCATGGAGTCCTGGAGATCGGTCTGGATCGTGTACGGGTTCTCGCCAGCGGGCCGCTCGAAAGGCTCGAGCGCCGCCTTGATCGCGGCTTCCACCTTGACCGGATCGATGGTGGTGGCGGCGTTCGTCTTCGAGAAGTTGGCGGCGTGTTCGCCCGCGAGCCTGCCGAAGACAAGAAGGTCGGACAAAGAGTTGCCACCCAGCCGGTTCGCTCCGTTGATACCCGAGGCGCATTCTCCCGCCGCGAACAGACCCGGAATATTCGACATCTGGGTGTCGGCATCGACCCTGATGCCACCCATGATGTAGTGAGTGGTCGGGCCCACTTCCATCGGCACCTGGGTGATGTCGATGTCGGCGAGCTGCTTGAACTGGTGGTACATCGAGGGCAGCTTGCGCTTGATGTGTTCGCTCGCGTCCTTCAAATGCTCCTTGATCCAGGAGATATCGAGGAACACTCCGCCATGAGGTGAACCGCGGCCCGCCTTGACTTCGCGCATGATGCATCGCGCCACGTGGTCGCGGGTGAGGAGTTCGGGAGGGCGTCTTGCTGCCTTGTCACCCTGGGTGTAGCGCCAGCCCTCTTCGGGGGTGTCCGCGGTCTGGGACTTGTAGTTGTCAGGAATGTCCCCGAACATGAAACGCTCGCCGTTCTTGTTGCGGAGCACGCCACCCTCGCCGCGAACGCCTTCGGTGACGAGAAGACCGCGCACGGAGAGAGGCCACACCATGCCGGTTGGGTGGAACTGGACGAACTCCATGTCCATCAACTCAGCGCCCGCCTCGTAGGCCAGGGCGTGGCCGTCGCCGGTGCCCTCCCAGCTGTTGCTCGTGATCTTGAACGAGCGCCCGATGCCGCCCGTCGCCACGATCACGGACTTCGCCCGGAACACCCGGAAGGCGCCGCCGGCGCGCTCGTAGGCCAATGCCCCCGCGACCCGGTCGCCATCTTTCAGGAGAGCCACCACCGTGCACTCCATGTGGACGTCCATGCCCAGATGGATCGCGTGGTCCTGAAGAGTGCGGATCAGTTCGAGGCCGGTGCGATCGCCCACGTGAGCGAGGCGCGGATAGCGGTGGCCGCCGAAATTGCGCTGCAGAATCTTCCCATCGGGAGTGCGGTCGAAGACGGCGCCCCACGCTTCGAGCTCGCGGACCCGGTCGGGAGCTTCACGGGCGTGCAGTTCGGCCATCCGCCAGTTGTTGACGTACTGACCGCCGCGCATGGTGTCGGCGAAATGAACCTTCCAGCTGTCCCGCTCGTCGACACTCGCGAGCGCCGCGGCGATGCCGCCCTCAGCCATGACCGTGTGCGCCTTGCCGAGCAGGGACTTGCATACGACGCCGACGGACACACCCTTCGCCCGGGCTTCGATGGCGGCGCGCAGACCCGAACCGCCCGCACCGATGATGAGAACGTCGTGTTCGAAAGTCGAGTATTCGGTCATCGCTGAGATTGTCTTCGCCCTAGGGTTAGAACTTAGAGAATGCGGAAGTCCGTCCAGCGGCCCATGGAGAGCATGCGGACGTAGATGTCGGAAAACGCCACCCAGAAGAGCGAGCACCAGGCGAAGAGCATGTGTTTTCGATTGAGCGCGGAAACGCAGGTGTAGGCGCCCGGGCAGAAGCCCTTGGAGACGGAATCGCGAGAGCCGCCGACCAGATGCCTTAGCGAATGGCAGGAGAAGGTGTAGCCCGCGAGCAATGTGGCGTTGAGGGTGAGGACCAGGGAGCCGATGCCGATCCCGAACTGAACCCCGCCCGCGCCGCTATCGAACCAATAGCTCTTGTAGGCATCGTGAGCGAGCAGACAGATGAAGACGAGGGCCACATAAAGAAAGAAGCGATGGGCGTTTTGCAGGATCAGCGGGAAGAATGCCTCGCCGAGGTACTTGTGCCGGGGTTCACCCACGGTGCAGGCTGGGGGATCCGCCCAGATCGCCTTGTAGTAGCTGCCGCGATAGTAGTAGCAGGTGAATCGAAAACCGCCGGGCGCCCAGAGGATGAGGAGCGCCGGAGAGAAGGGGATGAACGCGGGCCATAGGGCGGGGAGCGGGCCGAACCAGCTGTGGGGCGAATTGCCGAAGAGCTCCGGTGAATAGAAGGGCGAGAGATAGTTGCCGAAGTGATAGTGCTCGCCCTGGAAGGCCGCCCACGTGGAGTAGGCGATGAAGGAAAGGAGCGTCCCCGCGGTGAGGGCCGGCACCACCCACCAGGCATCCTGGCGCCTCGTCTCCCCGAAACGCGTCCTAACCACGATGTCGCTAGAAGCCATTCACTCTCCCCTTGGGGGTACTGGGTAGTCGGTTTCATGTCCCGTTGCGGAAGGCAACGGAGAGGTGCGGCAAAAGTCCCGTGACCATACCGGGACAATCGCAAGCTTTCAAGCTCCGTCGCGCGTGAAGTTGCCGGCTCCCTGTCCGTGATGAAGCTGCAGTCTTCGTGGCGGATGCCGATCTCGCCGCAGACGTCGATGCCGGCTCATCACCAAGAAACTGACCGACCGGCTGCGCGCCGGGCAGACGATCGTCGCGAGCGCGGTGGAGAAGCTGCGCGCCCGTGGCGTCACAAACGAGGAAATCCGTCGCTTGGTCGAGGCGGAACTCATGAATGGTCCGAACGAGCGGGCTTGAAATAGAAACGACCGATCTCACCAAACGTCGGAGAAATGATCCGGTTCAAAGTGCCGTATTTTCCGCGCGTCGCGGCTCCGAACTCCTGATTCTCGACGAGCCGACGTCCGGACTCGACCCGGCGGTTACGGAAGAGGTCCCAAGGCACCGGCACCCCGAACAACCCTGTCCTCCGGGCCTTTCTTCGACCTTCAGTTCGCGTCGCTCCAGGACGGATCCCGCGCCGAGGCCGCGGCGAGCCGGTTCGAGTCGGAACTAGGTCAGAAGACGCTCGTGACCACCGTGGATCTGGGAAGTAAGGGCATCTGGCACCGCATCCTCGTCGGCAGGTTTGCCTCGCGGCGCGACTCCTTTGGTGGAGCGGCCTGCAGCCGGAGCCCCAGCCACAAGGCCCCCGGTGTTCGAGTTCATGGCCAGAAGCTCCACAACGCCCGAGCGGTACTAACAAGCGTGCTTCCGCGCGCTGGTTACGCGGAGCAGATCGTCGCGGTGCCGGGCGCAAAGCGGGTGGTCGCGGTGGGCCACTCCGGATGCGCCGTTGCATGATCGGTCGACGGCTGTGAGCACGTGTAGCGCGGATCAGCTGAGCTTGGCGGCGATCGCTTCCATGACGCTCGCCAGACTGGCCTTGCGTGTGCCGGCCGCGGCGCCTTTCAGATGGCCGACATGCGTCCGCAATTCGGCGGCGACCTTCGCGTCCTTCTGTTTGGCGTCGAGCTTCACCTGAGCCTTGTCCAGCATGGCTGACAGAGTCGCAACCTGGGCAGCCGTGAAGCTGCCATCGCGCTGAAGCTGATCGACATAGGCGCGTGCGGTCACCGGTGCCTCGGGCCAGCTCACCGGATACTGCTGCTGCGGATTGAACGTGCGCCCTTGATTTGCCATCTTCGCCGCGGCCAGTTCGTTCTTCGTGAGGTACTCGCTCGGTGAGAGTTCCAACACGTCGAGACCCCGCGCGATCTCGGTTCCGTAGATCCGGCCCTCATACCAATAGGTGGACCAGTAACCGCCAAGCACAGACGCCTTGTCGCTGACCGGACCGCGGTCGAAGTAAGCGATCTCGACCGGCTTCGAGCTGTCAGTGAAATCGATCACGGACAGGCCGCCTTGATACCAGGCCTGCACGAAGATATCGCGGCCGGGAACCGGCACGATGGATCCGTTGTGAGCGACGCAGTTCTCGTTCTCGGTCTGCGCAGCCGGCAATTTGTAAGTGCCGCGATACACCAGTTTGTTATTGACGATGTCGTAGATCGCGTCAGCGCCCCAGGTACGCGGATCGTACGACCGGCAGCGCGGGCGCGACCCGCCGCCCCATTCGTCGGTGAAGATCACCTTCGTGCCGTCGTTGTTGAAGGTAGCCGAGTGCCAGTACGCGAAGCCTTTGTCGGTCACCACATCGAGACGCTTCGGGTTCAGTGGATCCGAAATGTCAAAGATGATTCCGTTACCCGAACAGGCGCCCGCGGCCAGTTTCCGCGACGGGAAGACCGTGATGTCGTGGCACTGGTTAGTCTCGCTCGTCTCCTGCGTACCTTCACCGTGATTGCCGCCCATCCACAAGCCAGCGACGCGTCCGGTGGCTTCATCGGCGAAGACGGCGGGGCTGGAGGTGATGTGCGCCTTCGATGGATCGGCCTTGGGGATCTCGACCACGTCGATGCGGAAGAGTGCCGTGCGATTGTCGCCTGGCACGTTGCCGATGCAGCCCGCGAGTTCCTCTTCCTTGCGAACGCCTGCGGTTCCGGAGTTGTAGACCACGATGCGGTCCTTGTCCTCGAAGACCACGGAGTGGGTGTGAGATCCGCGGCAGGTCTGAACCTGGCCGACCTGACGAGGATTCTTGAGATCGGAAATATCGAAGATGCGCAGACCGCGGAAGCGCTCGTTGCTCACATCCTCATTGACGCCCTGACGTCCGCAGTCCACACGACCGCGTGTCTGTTCCACCGACATGATCAGAAGATTGCCGACGATGGAGACGTCGCCCTGTCCACCGGGACAGACCACGGAGCTGAGCAGCGTAGGTGTCTTCGCATCAGTCAGACGGTAAATATTGAAGCCGTGATAGTTGCCGGTCACCAATATGTCGCCGGAGAACGCCATGTCGGTCTGCGCGAAAGAGAGGAGCGGCGAGCGATCGCTCCATTCCGTTCCGGCGTTCGTCTGTCCGCCCAATGCGGCGGGACTTGCGGGCTTGGCGTCATCGTTCTTCGTGGCCTTCGGAAGCGGCATGCCTGCTTCGTTGTTCGGATCGAAGAAGCCGGTCGGTTTGGCCAGACTTGCGACCAGAGAGAGATTCTTCGCCGACTGCCCCGCGTCCTTGAACCCGGGCTTGAGTCCCATGCGCGGATCGAGGGCGAGCGTGCCGAGAAGTGCGGTCATGCGATCAATCTCGGACTTCTGCTCGGTCTTGATGTCGCTGGTGAATTGAAACAGCACGGGGTCGTAAGCACTGCCCGCCTTCTTCACGAGACCATCGACCATCTTCAAAGCGCCGTCGTGGTGGGCGATCATCAGAGTCAGGAACAGACGGTCGAACTCAACGCCCTTCAAAGTCGCCAGCCGGTCCATGTCGGCGGGCGACGCCATGCCGGCCATCGTCCCCTTCATATCCATCCCCCGATGCGCAGAGGCATCGGGAACTGGCTCACCGCGTTCGCGCAGCCAGTTCTGCATGAAGGCAATCTCATCCGCTTGAGAGGCATGGATACGCCCGGCCACAGCTCCGAGCTGCGGCTGATTGGTGCGGTCCTTCACGAGTTCGGCCATCTGCACCGCTTGATCGTGGTGATGGATCATGTCTCGCATGAACGTCACGTCATCAACGGTGTAGCGCGTGTCAGCCAGCTTGACCGCCTGCTGCGGCGTCAGTTTCGTGGTCTCCTGACCCGGAGCGCCCGGCTGGACGATGGGAACCTGCTGCTGGGCCACCGTGCTGGAAGCGGCCAACAACAGCAAGGCGCCGGAGAGGCCGAGTGAGCGAAGCGTGGTTGCAGTGCGGCGAGCGGTCATGCGTGATTCTCCAATTCGTTGAATGACCTCGATGATAGGCCACCTCGTTTCACAGTGACCACGCCTGAAGTGAACGCCTGCCCCACCGACTCGCCGCACATCCGAGAAGAGTGCGCCTCCTCGTTTAGTATTGCGATCAGATGCTCCTCAAAGCGCTGCGTGGTTGGCTTTACGTTTTCCTCCTGCTCACCCTCGTTCAAGGAGCGTCGGCCGCCTCTGGCGTGAAGGAGGTGCTCGCGGCAAAACAAGGCCGCGTCGTGGTGCTGAACTTCTGGGCCTCATGGTGCGAGCCCTGCAAGCGCGAGATGCCGATGCTCGACAGGCTTTCGCGCGAGTACGCCGCGCGCGGAGCTGATGTGGTGAGTGTCTCCATCGACGATGACGAGGAATGGCCGGCGGCTGAAGCCTTTGTCAAAAAACGTCGTCTGACCTACCCCACCCTCGATCGCGCGACCACCAGCGACATGGCCTCATTCAAGCTTGGCGCGGAGGTTCCCGGCACTGTCATCATCGACCGGGACGGCACGTCGATGTTCCGCTTGATCGGGGAGATGCGGGAAGCGGACCTCCGTTCGCGCCTGGATTGGCTGCTGGGGGATCGGGTCGCCGCGCGTCCGGCCGAACTCTCATTGCCCGAGGGAATGTCGGTCGATCATTTTGTGACGATGCACGAATCGGTTTCCGTTGAACATCACGACGAAGGCACAGCCGAGGACGGTTCCTCCGTCCCTGGCTGACCGCTTTGACCCGGCGAGGGACGGGTGGTCCGTGGGGCCGCCGGAACAGCACAAGGCCGTTTTATTTATTCGCTCCGGTGGCTCCCGGAAGAGATCGAGCGCGCAAGGTTGCGCACAACGCTCGTCTACCTCTTCTCGAATCGCCTTCGAGCGGGCATCGAGTGGAATCCGCTGGCGCACGACGCGTCCTTGTTGGTGAATCTCCATCTGGTTCGCGAAGGGAAACGCCGCCCGGCGGTGATCATCGGACTGTCGTCAGATCGTATCGGCACGCCCTTCGGTAAGTCGGTTTATGCAACAGGCAGCTATGACCTCAAGAGCGTCACCGGCCTTCCCATCGCGCCTTACGTGGGAGTCACTTACGGGACGTTCGAGGACAAGACGCGCCCGATCGGCGGCGTGAACATCCGCCTGTCGAAATCCCTCTCTGTTCTCGCCACGTTCGACGGGGTTCACGCGCACGAGGTGGTCACATGGGATCACGGGCGCCACAGTCTGTCGGCGGTGTTCGTCCGAAGTGGCCGAAGCGCGGGTATCAGCTACAACGTCGTGTTCTAGATTTTTTTGCGGGCCGAACCATGCGGGCTACTTCGGAAGGGAGTCGTGGATGCGGTGGAAGGCGCGCTTCGCAGGCTCTTCCAGCGCCTTTGCCTGGGTCTCGTCGTACACCGAGAACCAATAGCCGACGTGGAACTTGTCCTTCTTGCCCTCCATCTCAACGAAGAGCAACGCGTCCGTGAGTTCGGGGATGCGAAACGCGAGACCCTTGGCCTCGATCGCCAACTCCACCACCGCGGCCACGGTCGCTGAGTCCTGCAATCTCACCTTGATGGCATCGCCCGCCTTCACCGCACCTGTACCGCCGACGACGAAGCCCGAAGCGTCTGACAGCAGATGCCGCCAGAACTCCTGACGCGGCATTTCGACCTCGATGCGGTCCGAGATCATCCGTCGCGTGCGACCCTGGTGCGTCTCAAGGTAGATGCGCAGGTTCTCGAGGAAGTACTTCCAACCCGTTTCAATGCCGTCGAAGAGGTCGTCCCACCCTCCGCTTGCGCCGAATGCGGACTGCACCAGACGGACCCGCGTCTTGCCGTTCTCCGTGGAGAGGTGATAGTCGAGGGCGATCGACGTGCCCTCTCCCATCCAGCCGCTCTCATCCAGCCAGCGTACGTGCTTCATCGGCTCCGACGCAACGACCGTGTTGCTCATCATCATCTCCTCGCTCCATCCGGCGGTCACGATGCCGCCAACCCCTTGCGCTGACACTTCAGCGATGGGAGCGAACCAGTTGGCGATCCCGGGCCCTTCGGTGACCGCCTTCCATGCAGCCTCGATGGGCGCGTCAATGTCGACGTGTAACTCAAGCGTGCGCTCTGGCTTCTTTTCTGTCATGACTTCCTCCTGGTGGAACGGATGGGATGGGCGCCGACGACCACGCGGTAAGTGCGGCCGTCGGGATGAGCCTCGTCGTGGTACTTCGCCACAAGCCGCGTGACCGCTTCGATCAGCTCTTCGGCGAACGCCTCTCGGTCCTCGGGTGAACGCAGGCGGATCTCGACATCGGTTGACAGCGTCGGGAGGGGCTTCCCTGCCTTCTCGGCGAGGGCCTGAGCCTCGCCGACTTCCTGCGCCATGCGCGAAGCGAGGGCGATTAAGTAGCTGCTGGAGAACTTGTCCTTGAGCTTCCGCAGGTCCATGCCCGGCGCCAGAACCTTGGGCGAGGCGACCAAATACTGCGAGGTTCGGCGCATGATGCGCTCGGTGCAGCCGCGACGCTTTTCCTCGCGCACCAACTCAACGAAGCCGTGCTCCTCGAGCTGACGCACGTGGTAGGCGACCTTCTGGCGCGGAAGCCCCAGCGTGCGGGCCATCGTCGTGGCCGAGCCCGGCTCGCCAAGCACCGCAAGGATTTTCTGCCGCAGCGGCGCCGCCAGCATGGCTGCCTGACGGGGATCGTTAACGAGGTGCACGCTGTCCACGAGCCGACTGTAGTCGACCAATGGTGATTAGACAAGAAACTTTGTCAA
>JBDSLN010000521.1:0-2708 GCA_039916365.1 Vicinamibacteria bacterium | reverse complement strand
TATCAATACGCGCTGGCCTACTCGTTCCCTGCAATCGGCTTTTCGAGGACGGGATTCGTTCCCGCCGTCGAGTTCCTGGGCGCATTCAACGATCGCAGTCACCAGAAGATCCTGATCCTCGGCGTCTCAAAGGCCCTGAGCCGTCTGGGTCATGTCACCGGCTCCGCTGGGCTCGCTATCCCGCTCCGGCCGGAGGGAGCATTCTCGAATCGCGAGTACCGCGCCTACCTGCTATGGGATTTTGCAGACGGACCTTTCTGGCGCGGCTGGTAAACCGGCGGACGGTCGATGTACGCTTCTAAGTCCGGCGCTTGGAGCGCCGCTGCTCTTGACCAAGGAGGCTCATGCGAAAGCCATTGTTGTTCGCCGTCATCGGTCTGACTATCACCGGAGTGGTGGGCGACCCTTCCACGCGCGCCGCGGAAAAGAATCCGCTTGCCTTCGATATCGGCGCGCTCGACAAGAGCGTCGATGCCTGCACCGACTTCTATGAGTTCGCCTGCGGCGGTTGGCGCGCGAAGAATCCCGTCCCCGCAGATCGGTCCAGCTGGGGCCGCTTCAACGAGCTGGCTGACCGCAACCGCGACGTCCTCCACGAGATTCTGGAAAGCGTCAGGGATTCGTCCAAGAAGCGGACGCCCCTCGAAGCCAAGGTTGGCGACTACTACGCCGCGTGCATGGACGAGCCCGGAATCGCAGCCCTCGACACCAAGCCGCTGCAGCCGATCTTCGCCAGCATCGACCGAGTGGGCACGAAGAAGGATCTCTTCCATCTTCTCGGGACGAACGAAGCCTCTGCGCGTCCGACGCTGTTCGGGTTCGGCGGCTCGCCCGACCTCCACGATTCGAAGAACACCATCGCCAACGTGGGCCAGGGCGGCATCAGCCTTCCCGATCGCGATGACTATCTGAAGGACGACGTCAAGTCCAAGGAGAAGCGCGAGAAGTACGTCGCGCATGTGACCACCATGATGGGTCTGGCTGGTGAGTCGGCGGATCAGGCGGCCAAGGACGCGGCCACCGTCATGACCATTGAGACGGCACTCGCCAAGGCGTATCTCGATCGCGTCTCGATGCGCGACCCGAAGAATCGTGACAACCCGATGACGGTAGACGAACTCAAAAAACTGGCACCTGCCTTCGATTTCGATACCTACTTCGCGGCGACGGGTGCGCCGACGTTCACGAGGATCAACGTCTCCAGCAAGCCGTACTTCGAGCAGGCGAACGCGCTGATTGACGCGACGCCCTTGGCCGATTGGAAGACGTATCTCAAATGGCGTACGGTCCGTCAGGCGGCCCCGTACCTTGGCCCGAAGTTCGTGAACGAAGACTTTGCTTTCAACCGCGCCTTCCTGAGTGGGGCGAAGGAAATGGAAGCGCGCTGGAAGCGTTGTTCGTCCGCCACCGATCGAGCACTCGGCGAAGCGCTCGGTCAGATCTACGTCGCGAAGACGTTCGGCAAAGACGGCAAGCAGCGCATGAAGCTGATGATCGATGCCATGACGGTCGCCCTGCGTGAAGACATTCAGGAGTTGCCCTGGATGAGCCCCGAAACCAAGAAGAAGGCACTGCTGAAGCTCGCGGCGTTCAATCGCGACAAGGTCGGCTATCCCGACAAGTGGAAGGACTACACCTCCGTCGACGTGAAGCGCAACGACTACCTCGGCAACGCTCAGCGCGCGCAGATCTTCGAAGCACATCGTAATCTGGCGCTGATCGGCAAACCCACCGACAAAACGCAGTGGGGGATGACGCCGCCCACGGTCAACGCCTACTACTCGCCTCCCTACAACGAGATCGTTTTCCCGGCCGGCATCCTTCAGCCGCCGTTTTTCGATCGCGACATGGATGACGCCATCAACTTCGGTGGCATTGGCGTGGTCATTGGTCATGAATACACCCACGGCTTCGACGACCAGGGCAGCAAGTTCGGGCCCGATGGCAATCTGGAGAACTGGTGGGGACCGGAGGATCTCAAGGCCTTCAACGAGCGCACCGATTGCGTGGCCAAGCAGTACGACGGCTACGTCTCAGTGAAGGATGAGAAGAACGGCGATGTTCATCTCAATGGCCGTCTCACCCTGGGTGAAAACACCGCGGACAACGGCGGCCTGCGGGTCGCCTACAACGCTCTCCAGAAGACGCTCGCGGGCAAGGAGAAGAAAATGATCGACGGATTCACGCCGGAGCAGCGCTTCTTTCTCGGATTCGCGAACGTGTGGTGCCAGAACGCGACGGAGGCGTCGTACCGTCAGCTTGCTCAGACCGATCCTCATTCTTCCGGTCGATATCGCGTGATTGGCGCGGTCAGCAACTCGCCGGAGTTCGCCAAGGCCTTCGGCTGCAAATCGCCCTCACCGATGATCCGCGAGAACGCCTGCCGTGTCTGGTAGGTCCCGCCGTGTCTGGTAGGTAAGGTCGACGCATGTCCGCCTTCCTCGTTCACATCCACGCTCTGCGAATCGATCCCAATCAGGACCGGCTCAAGGAAATTCTCGACAAGTTCGGCGAGCGTTTCGGTTCGCCCAGGGTTCGTTGCCCTCAGTGCACCTGGGAACCGAAGCGGGAGGATCGTTGGGCCTGTACGTGCGCTTTCACGTGGCACACCTTCGACACGGGCGGCGTCTGTCCGGCCTGCGATCATCAGTGGCAGGAGACGATGTGCCTGCAGTGTTTCGAATGGTCAAAGCATGCCGCGTGGTACG
>JBDSLN010000520.1:0-6118 GCA_039916365.1 Vicinamibacteria bacterium | reverse complement strand
TGACGGGCGGCTCCGGCTTCCTCGGCGAGCACGTAGTGGCCGAACTGAAGGCGCGCGGATGCACTGACATCTTCATTCCTCGGAAGAAGGATTTCGACCTGGTGCGTCGCGAAGGCTGCGAGAGGCTCTTCAAGGAAGCCCGGCCCGAGGTCATGATTCACCTCGCCGCGAGAGTCGGCGGCATCGGCGCCAATCGCGAGAATCCCGGCACCTTCTTCTACGAGAACCTCATGATGGGCGCGCAGCTTCTGGAAGAGGCGCGGATCCACGGCATCGCCAAGTTCGTCACCATCGGCACGGTCTGCGCCTATCCGAAGTTCACCCGCGTGCCCTTTCGCGAGGATGACCTCTGGGACGGGTATCCGGAGGAAACGAACGCGCCTTACGGTATCGCCAAGAAGGCGCTGCTCGTTCAGGGACAGGCCTACCGCCAGCAGTTCGGAATGAACGCCATTTACGTGCTGCCCGTGAACCTTTACGGACCTGGAGATCACTTCGATCCCTCGGTGTCGCACGTGATCCCGGCGCTCATCAAGAAATTCGAGGACGCCATCTCCGCCGGCTCGCGCGTGGTCGAGGTCTGGGGAACGGGAAACGCCTCGCGCGAGTTCCTCTACGTGGAGGACGCCGCGCGCGGCATTGCCGACGCCGCGGAGAAATACGACGGCGCCGATCCCGTCAATCTGGGCGCGGGCTTCGAGATCTCCATGCGGGATCTCGCGGAACTGCTTCAGAAACTCTCCGGCTTTGTAGGCGAACTCCGTTTCGATCCCACCAAGCCCGATGGTCAGCCCCGTCGCTCGCTCGATACGTCGCGTGCGGAAGCGCTGTTCGGGTTCAGGGCACGCGTGTCGTTTGAAGAAGGCCTCAAAAGGACAATCGATTGGTACCGGAACAACAAGAACTCTCACCGCTAGCAAAGCAGGCCAGCGATGAGGTTCGAGCGTTCTACGAGTCTCATCACGCGACGCTCGCGAAAGACCGGGAGAACCGGTCGTATTACTACGACTATCTTTCGCGCATCCTGAAGGCCCGCATCGCTCCGGGTCAGCGCGTGCTCGAAATCGGCTGCGGTTCGGGCGACCTTCTAGCCGCGGTCTCGCCGTCTTTCGGAGTGGGCATCGACCTTTCCGGCCGTCAAGTGGCCGCGGCGCGTGCAAGGCATCCCGACTTTCATTTCTTCGAAGGCGACGCGGGCCAGACCGAAACGCTTTCCCGGGCACGCGGGCCGTTCGACGTCATCCTGATCGTCAACGTCCTGACCTTTCTCGGCGACGTGCGCCGGCTCTTCGACGCCCTCCATCTCGTGTCTCATTCCAGGACCCGGGTGATCATCTACAGTTATTCGCGGCTGTGGCAGCCCATCCTTCGCTTCGCGGAAATGACCGGTCTGAAACAGGCGCAGCCCGCAGACGCATGGATCCCGCAGGAAGAAGTGCGGACCATGCTGCATCTCTCCGACTGGGACGTGGTTCGCGAAGACCGTCAGATCGTCTTCCCCATTTACGTGCCGCTTCTGTCAGAAGGCCTGAATCGCTGGATCGGCCATCTGCCCGGTTTTGACCATCTTTCGTTGATGTTCGGGATGGTTGCACGCCCGCGTCTCACCCGGCACGCCTCGTCGATGAAAGCGGAGCCGTCGGTCAGCGTAGTTATCCCGTGTCGCAACGAGGAAGGTCATATCGCGCCCATGGTGGCGCGGCTGCCAAGGCTTGCCCCGAACAGCGAATACATCTTCGTGGAAGGCGGGTCGAAGGACGACACCGAAGGCGCCATCAAAAAAGCGATCGCCGAGAACCCGGACAAGCCGCTGCGCTTTCTGAAGCAGACGGGCAAAGGGAAGGGCGATGCCGTGCGTCTCGGGTTCTCTGCGGCGCGGGGTGAGGTTCTGGTAATCCTCGATTCCGACATGGGCGTCGCACCGGAAGACCTGCCGTCATTCGTGAACGCTTTGGCGCGCGGACAGGCGGAATTCGTGAATGGTTCGCGGCTCGTCTATCCGATGGCAGGCAAGGCGATGCGTTTTCTGAACCTTCTCGCGAACAAGTTCTTCGCCTCGCTGTTCAGCTGGATCCTGGGACAGAACTGCCGCGACACGCTCTGCGGTACGAAGGTTCTCTATCGCGCCGACTACGAACGAATCGCGGCAAATCGCGCCTACTTCGGAGACTTCGATCCGTTCGGCGACTTCGACCTGCTCTTCGGCGCCTCACGCCTGAACCTGCACATCGTGGACCTTGCGGTCCGGTATCACGAGCGTGAGTACGGCGAAACGAACATCAATCGTTTCGCGCACGGACTTCTGTTGCTCCGGATGAGCGGCTTCGCGTCGCGCAAGCTGAAGTTCCTTTAGGGAGAAGACGTCGGCGACGCCCGATCACGCTCCCACAACGCGGTTGCGTCCGGACTTCTTGGCGCGATAGAGGCGCTCGTCAGCTCGCTGCATCAGGGCTTCCGCACTCGGTGGCGCCTCCGGCAAAGTGCAGGCAACACCGATGCTGAGAGTCAGGCAGGTCGCCGCGCTGGAACGCTTGTGGGGCACGTTCAAACTCTGCACGCCGAGGCGGAGTCTCTCGGCAAGCTCCAGCGCGCCCTCTAAGGGCGTGTCGGCCATGACCAGGACGAACTCTTCGCCTCCGTATCGGGCGACCAGATCCGCAGGACGCTGCACGCGTTTGCGCAGGGTCCGCGCGACAAGCTGCAGCGCGTGGTCTCCCATGGCGTGTCCATAGGTATCGTTGTAGCGCTTGAAGAAATCAACGTCGAGCAGCGCCACCGAGAACGGTTGGCCTGTCCGCCTGGTCCTTGCCCACTCGGCCGACAGCGCTCCATCGAACTGACGGCGGTTGGGAAGCTCGGTCAGCCCGTCAATATTAGCCAGCGTCTCCAGCATGCGACGCTGACGGACGACCTGCATATGGAGAGCGACGCGCGCCTTGACGACCGTAGGGTGGAAAGGCTTCGTGACGTAGTCCGATGCGCCCGCGATCAGGCCTCGCTCTTCGGCTTCCGGACTGTCGAGACCGGTGATGAAAACGACGCAGACCGACGACGTGCGTGGGTCTTCTCTGAGACGGCGGAGAACCTCGTACCCATCCAGATCCGGCATGACGACGTCGAGGAGGATGACGTCAGGAATGTTTTCCTGCGCGAGGGCCACGCATTCCTCGCCGTTCTTGCCGACAAGCACGCTGTACTCGGACTGCAGCAGGTCGCCCAGCATCTGCCGGTTGGTCGCCGAGTCATCGACGATCAGAACCTTCTGCAGTCCAGATGAGTTCTGCCCAGTCATGCTTTTCTGAATTGTAGACGGTCAAGAGCTGGTCCGGATGGTTCATCGTCTTGAACCTACGTTAAGTGGCCCACAAAAAACTGAGACTTTCTTTGGGCGCCAGGCGTCTAGGACTGACACAGCCCAAACAGAAAGGTCCATTTATGAACAAGTCCTTCATGCTCGCCGCCGCCTTCGCCTGGCATTTGCTTCCCGCCCAGGCCTTCGCTCAAAGCACGCACCCCAACGTCACCATCCTGCGCATGTCCGGTCCGCAACTCGGCGTTCGCCTCGCGGAGGTCGACGGCGACTCCGTGTCTCGCCTGAGACTCAAGGAGGAGAAGGGCGCACTCGTCGTCGACGTCATGGAGAACTCCGCGGCCGAGAAGGCCGGAATCAAGAAGGACGACGTGATTCTTAAGTTCCAGGGTGAGTCAGTCCTGACCGCGGCCCAGCTCAGCCGTCTCGTCAAAGACGTCCCTGCGGGCCGCAAGGTCGATCTGGACATCATGCGCGCCGGCGCCCCGCTCAAGCTGACCGCGACTCTTCAGAAAGGCGAGCTCAACGGCCGCGCCGGAGACTTCCCCGACTTCGAGATCCCGATGCCCGAGAAGATGGCTCCAAGGGGCGCATTCAAATGGCGCGGCGACGACGGCCGGCCACGCATGTTCAACTTCGAGATGGACGAGAACGGACCGGCCTGGAAGGCGTTAACTCAATCGGGTCGAGGCCGCCTGGGCATCACCTACACCGAGATCGAAGGGCAACTCGCCGCCTACTTCAAGGCGCCGAAGGAGAACGCTGTTCTCGTGAACTCGGTGGTCGAAGGTTCCGCGGCCGACAAGGCTGGACTCAAGGCCGGAGACGTCCTCATCAAGGTCGGATCAACGTCCGTTGAAGACGCTTCAGATCTGCGTGACGCGGTGAACGATCTCGAGGGCGGCCATGCCACTGCGCTCACGGTGATCCGCGATGGCCGCAGCAGGGATCTGTCGGTCACCGTTGACGATCAGCGCAAGGCAAAGATCGAAGGCTCCCGCTTTCGGAAGCCCGTCTCTTAGGCCCTTCGCGCCTTACTTCAGCGCGAGCTTGATCGCGTCCTCGAGAACGGTCTTGTCCTGGCCGTTCACGAGGTACTTCACAACCACGCCGTTCTTATCGACGAAGAACAGGGTCGGAAAGACCGAAACACCGCCGTACGCACCCTGGGCTTCGGCGTTTGCGTGGGCCAGCTTGAACTGGATTCCGAGCTTCTTGACGTAAGCCGCGCGGTCCGCGTCGGTGTAGTCGAGTTCCAGGAGGCGGTCGGAGTTCATGCCCAGAATGGTAAAGCCCTTCGGGCCGTACATCTTGTCGAGTTCGACCAGCAAAGGCGAGGTCTTGACGAAGGGCGGGCAGTTGGTGAACCAGAAATAGAGCAGGAATGGTTTGCCCCCCATCGAGGCAAGGCTGAGATCGGCCCCATCGTAGGTCTTCACCGCGAATGGAGGCGCCGGATTGCCCTCCCATCCGGCGATGGTGCGTTCCAGAATCTTTCCGAAGCGGGGATGGGCCTGGATCATCGCGACGTCAACCGACACGATCTCCCCGCTCTTCGGATCGCGCTTGATGAACTTCGGCATGCGAGGATCGGCATCCATGATGTGAAGGATTACGTCCGCCTCTCCAGGGACCACGAAGCTGAACTGTTCCGAGATCTCCTTCAGCGAAGGCGGCTTGCCGCTGGCCTTCTGAACCTGAACCACGAAAAGCGGGATCTTGAAGAAGGTGTTGAAGAGCCGGTTGAGGGCCTTGCGGTCTTCCGGGCTGGTGAACACTTCGTTGTTCAACTTCGAGACGACGACCGGCTCGCCGGCCTTCACGTTCGCCTTCAGATACTCGACGATTTTCGCCTCGGAACTAACAGAGGAGGTGGAGGTTACGGCGGGTAGCTGAGCCAGCGCCAGAGTGAGAAAAACGGCGGTATTGATCATCATTTCGTGCTTGACATTCTCTCATGGAGGGGAGTACCTTCCGAGATGCCCCTCCCGGGAAACGCCGCTCGGGATCCCATCCACCCCACCTCCTACGGGCGTGACAGGCTGGAGAGACAGCCGCCGACCCGAGCTACCAGATGTCTTCAGGCTGGGACGCTTGCTGATTCTCGTGGCGGGCCATCACGAAGAGCAGGTCCGATAACCGGTTCAGGTACATCACGATAACCGGGTCGAGATTGAGATCGCGCGTGAGGCCGACAACCGCGCGTTCCGCCCGTCGGCAAACCGTGCGTGCGAGATGCAGTTTCGCGCCGATCGGCCCGCCGCCCGAGAGAATGAAGGCGCGCAGCGGCGGCAGTTCTTTCTCACGCCAATCGATTTCGGCTTCCAGCGCGGCAATTCGCTCCTCGCCCGTCACGACCTTGGACTTGCGATCGGCGATCGTGTCCTTCGGATCGGCCAGGCGCGCGGAGAGCGAGAACAGATCGCGCTGAATGTCCTTGAGCAGAACAGCGAGCGTCGACTCCGGCGGCGCCTCACTCTTGATGAGGCCGATCATGGCCTGAAGCTCGTCCACATCGCCGTAGGCGCTCACCCGCGGATCGTCCTTGGGAACGCGCGATCCGTCGATGAGTCCGGTGTCGCCCTCGTCGCCCGTCTTTGTATAGATCTTCATGGAAACCAACGCGAAGGCGGGATTCACTCCCGCCGAAGCGAACGGGGGTCTGGGGGGCTGAGCAGGAAGGCCGTCATCGTTGCGGCCCCCCAGCTTGGAAAGAGATGGTGCGCCCTGAGGGATTCGAACCCCCTACCCCTTGGTTCGAAGCCAAGTGCTCTATCCAGATGAGCTAAGGGCGCGCGTCACGATGTG
>JBDSLN010000519.1:0-3291 GCA_039916365.1 Vicinamibacteria bacterium | reverse complement strand
ATCGCGCGCGCGGTACACGTCACCGAAGCTCCCACGACCGATTCGGCCAAGGATGGTTAGCGGACCCCATGTCTGCGGTTCCGGCGCGACATCGGCGCGATCAGAAGCCGAGGAGATCAGACCGAATGACGCGATGCCGGCCACCGCTTGAAGGTGCCCAAGCAACGGGCGTTGGCTCTCGGTGGCGCCCGATGCGGCGGCCGCGAGGTCCAGCGGGCGTCCATCGAGCACGGCGTCAGCGAGTTCGGCGGAGAGGGGATCGTCATCCGCCACGATGCATCTCCTCGACCAGTTTCGCGAGGGCTCGACGCGCCGCCTGCCGGGCGGCGTCAGCCGAGGGCTTACCCGCGGCCTCGGCCAGCTCCGCGTAGGTCAGGCCCAGCTCGATCCGACCAATGAGGAGATCCCGCTCCTCCTCGCGAAGTCGCCCGAGTGCGGTTTCATAGCGGTCGAGCGCCTGCTGGCCAATGGCCTGCTCGAGGGGCGAGGGCTCGCTATCCACGATGTCCGAGTCGACAAGCTCCTTCGGCCCGCGTCGCATACGCTTTCGAATTTCGTCCCGGATTCGGTTCTTTACGGCCTGGCGAAGATAGGCGTGGAGGGCGCCTTCCGTGCGTGGCTCGAACGCCTCGATGTGGCCGAAAGTGTGAAGCAGGGTGTCCTGGACCAGGTCGTTCGTGTCAGCCACGTCGCGCGCCCACCGTGGCAACCGCCCCCTCGCCCATCGGCTGAGCGAAGGGAGATAACGGGAAAACAGCGTGTTGAGCGCTTCGGATTCTCCGTCGCGCGCACGGGCGAGGAGCTTCGCAGTCGATTCGGGATCGAACATCGCGACCGCAGGCTACCTCCTCTTTCTCCTCCGCGAGTCCCATTTCTGACAATTGCCGGGACTTCTGCGGGGAGAGGGCGCCGACCCGGTGCTGCCAGGCTGGCGCTAGAGGCCTTTGCCGTGCCTGATCAAGGCGGCGGTCGCGATTTTTTCCCACACCACCTCTAACGACGCAGAGGGACAAACCGGACGGCCGAGTCACGTCGGCCGGAGTTGCCAGAATGGTGTCCGGTTTTCCTGACCCGGTCGTTATGGATAGATAGGGCCAGAAATGCCAACAGGCGCGGCCAAGAAACATACGAACAGCAAAGGAGCTACGTGATGGAGCGAAAATTGAAATTCTCGGGCGCGTCGTGGGTCGTCCTGGCGATGGCAGGTGCGTTCAGCCTGGCGGTTACGGGCAACAAAGTGTGGGCGGCCGGAAAACCGTCCGGCGACGTCAAGGTAACGGTGGACATCGCAGACTTCGTCGTCGACAGTCTCGGCAACAATGTCGCACTCCGCGTGGCGAGCGATCGCGTTGGTCTGTATCCGGGAGACCCCAATGTGACTTCTCAGATCACGCCAAATTCGCTCGGAAGTCTTTGGAGTCTCACGACGTACTACAATTCCAAGAACACTCTCAAAGCATCGACGCGCAGGGTGTGGTTCGACCTGACCGAGCCCGTACCCGGTCAGAACCCGACCCCACCGGTACCCCCGGTGTCTGTGGGGTATCTTCAGGCGTCGCTCATCGCCAACTGCTACAAGGATGGCGTGGACCTCTTGACCATGGGACAAGACGCGGTGGCCTACTGTCGTGGCCTCTTCCGCTTCCAGGCGCCTAATGGAAAGTGGTACCGCCTGGCCTTCCAGCCCCAAAACTACATCGAAACGGACAAAATGCAGGTGAGCTGCACCGCGTCCTCTGGCGGAGCGTGCTCGCGCTGGACGATCTCGCCGAACACGGTGAACCCGCGCGTCACAATTGACGCGACCCCGAAGAGCCTCGTGCGGCTGGTCGAGACCGACTCGGGCGGATCGGTCTTGAACGACGCTCTCGGTGACTACTACGTCTCGTTCTCCATGAACATCGCTCGACAGTAACTCGCGAGCCACAAGCCCGGAATTTACGCCTCGAGCCAAGCATCCAGGGCAACCCGTCAAGCCTTCTAAAGATACCCTGACCTAACACCTTGGGGTCGGGAAAAAGATACCAGGAAGCGTAAGCGGCGGTGGGCGGTGTGGGAAACGCGAAGCGTTTTCCAAGCGGGTGTGGGAAAGTTCTGCCGTCCGTTGTCTCGGCATGGCTTTTCCACACCCGCGTCATTCGTGTACAACAATGGCGTTGGCCCCAATTCACACAGCGTGGCCTTCGACGGCACGGACGTATGGGTCACCAACAAACACGGCAGCCGGTCGAAATGGCGTGCCCGCGATGGAGCCCAAACATTAGCCCTATGTGAGCGGAGCGCAAGTGAACAAGCGCGGTGCCAGTCCATTCCCATGACCGCGGGCGTCCAGCCGCTGCCGCCGAGGTGTCCCGGCGCGCCAAACCCCGCTTTCTTAACTGACGCCCCGCATCCGCCGGAATCCACGATCTCGTGAACGGGCGTGAGTGGCGGCGAGAGGTTCTCGAAGGGGCGCTGGTGGGGCCGGGTTTCCGAAATGCCAAGTCGGCCTTTGCCGAATCGCTTGGCCTGCACCTCGCTGGCATGAGCAATGGAACGAGCTTGTCTTCGAGCTAACGACTGAGCCACGCACACCGAACAGTCCAACGGTGTTCGGTTTCCATCGCCCTGTCGTTATGGATAAATAGGGCCGGAGACACCAAATGGGGTGATCAACGACCCTACGACAAGAGGACATGACATGAGTTACAAAACTGCCGTAAGTGTGATGATTAGCATCACAGTTGTCTCGATCGCTTGCACTCAGACCACACCTGCAACGCCATCGCCGGTTCCAGCGTTCACGTCATCTGCTCAAGCGAGCCTCGGCGCCCACGCCGTTTCGGGTGGCCCCTTTGAGATGCTTAACGTAACAGTGCGGCCAGGCGGAGGGTCAGCCACCACGGACGGTCAGTTTTACGCTGACGAGGGTGGCGTCTATCAGGTTCCCGCTGGAAAGATCTCGTTTTGGGTGGAGTACAAACCTGTCAATGGGAATCCGCGAGTCGTCATCGACTGGGGTATCGCCGGCGTAGAGAATGATTTCGATGGGTGCGGCGCGTGCGGGTCAGGTATCTCAGCGAGCTATCCCACAGGCCGCTTCACGGTCACACTGACATTGAAAGGTGCAATTGGCCCCGATGCAGTGCGCACGTTTCAGCTTGATACGACTGATCCGAATGCTTCGCTGTGACCACCTGCTGGAACGGACTCTGCGCCATTCCTGTCAAGCTATTTAAGAAAGTAACCCTAGCTTGAGTCCTTGGTGGCCTGAAACAGTTACCCGGAAGCGCAGCGGGCGGGCCGTGGGAA
>JBDSLN010000518.1:0-5907 GCA_039916365.1 Vicinamibacteria bacterium | reverse complement strand
ACCGGAGGGCGTGCGCTTCGGCATGCGCGACCACGGCTTCGCGGGCGCGGGCGCCGACTTCTTCTTTGGTTTGAATTCGCGGGGCCTGAATTCTCCGGGCTTTGACTCCCCCGGCGTGAATCGCCCGCCATCCATCGTTGGTCGTTCGCGACGCCCCGATAGGTACGCGGTAGAGCGTTCAGTCCGGGCGGCGGTACGGGCGCGGTGCTTCAGTTCGAGCACCACCACGGTCTCAATGTGCGGCGTATGCGGGAACATGTCGACGGGCTGGATCAAGGAAGGGCGATAGCCAGCATCGAAGGCGATGCGCATCTCGTCCATCAGCGCTTCCGGATTGCACGACACGATCACCAGCTTCGCGGGAGCGAGTTTGCGAGTCAGCGTCCGCATGACCTCGTCAGGACATCCGGATCGCGGCGGATCGATAACGACGGCGTCCCACTCCTGCGGGATCAGATGTTCAATCGCTTCTTCAACTTTCGAGGGCATCAGCCGCAGGCGAGACTCGGGGATGCCGCTGAGCTGAGCGTTCTTCGCCGCTTCGCGCGAGGCCTTGCGGCTTTCTTCCACAGCGGTGACGCGATGGTTTGCAAGGGCCAGAGGCAAAGCGAACAGACCGCTGCCGCTGTAGAGATCCAGAACCTTGAGCGGCTTGTCTTTTCCGATCGCTTCAAGGACCAGCCGCACCAAGTGTCCTGCACCCTGGATATTTGTCTGGAAAAAACCCGTGGGCGACGAAAGGAAACTGGGACCGAGCGCCGTTTCCTTCACGTGACCCATCCCGTCGATCCGGATGGTGTGGGGGCCGAAGAGATAGGGCGAGGCCTGATCGTGGACGTTGAGAAGCAAGCCGAGCGGCTTGCGCCGTGACTCGGAAACGCGGCGCAGCGGCGCCGAGAGAGCAGGGTGCTCTTCGGTAGCCACGACGACAGCGACCGCTTCACTGCCGTCCTCGGTCGAACGAACCACGACGTGCCTCAGCAGACCGCCGCGATCCGTCGCGACCGGGATCCGCTGCGCGGCCATGGCGTCCTTGACCGCGAACGCGACCTCATTGGCGCGCTCTGAGTGCACAAGACACTCAGTGACCGGAACGACAGTGTGCGTCCCGCGTGCGTAGTGTCCGATCTGAAGCCGGCCCTTTTCGTCATCCGTGAACGTGAACGCCGCCTTCTGGCGGAAGTGCCGGGGGACGCCGTCTTCGCCGGTCTTCATGCCGATCATCGGCATGATGGGTGGCTTGTCTGTGCCGAAGGTGTCTTCGAGCAGTCCGTCGAGAAGGTACGTCTTCTGTCTCAGCTGCTCTGCGTAGGTGACGTGCTGCGACGAACATCCGCCGCAAACGCCGGCGTGAGGACAAGCGGGTTTCACACGGTGAGGCGAGGGTTCGAGCACAGACAGCAGTTCGGCTTTGACGCCATCCTCGCTGCGGTCAGTGATGCGAACGCGGACTTTCTCGCCTGGAATGCCGCCATCGACGTAGATGGTTTCGCCCTTGCTCTCGACATACGACTCTCCGGAGAGAGCGATATCGGTCAGGGTGATGTCGAAGGGCGCGCTTGGAGGCGCAGGCGCCGGGCGAACATCCAGCCTTAGGGGCCGCTGATCAGTTCTTGATCGCACGTTTGGCCCCCTGGCAGTCCTTGGTGAAAGTCAGTCGTAGCACCGAGACGAACGATGCACCCGTCTGGCGATGAGTCGAAGAGCCCGAATATCGAGAATATTCGGGCTTCTGAGCGAAGAAGTCCAGGCGGGATGCAGCGTTCGGCGAATGCCGACTGACTTTCACCACGGGCTGCCAAATGTCCTTCGGCTTACGCCTTGGGACGCGGCTTCGTCATTTCCTTCTGGGCTTCCTTGCCCACGAACTGCGCAGCCTTGGACGCGTTCTCGGCCATGCGGTCTGCGGTCTCGGCGCACATCTTCTTGAGCGCGGGCGAACGACGGCCGATGGCGCCCAGCGCGTATGCGGCGGACTTCTTCACGAAGAGACGGTCGTCGTTTCCGCAGCGTTCGATGATCGGAATAAAGCGGTGGTACTGCGAGTCGTCGGCCTTGAGTTCAAAATCGGCCAGCGCACCCATCAGGGTGAAGCCAGCCTTCTTAACGAACTCTTCCTTGCGATCGGTCCACACCACGCAACGTCCCCACGAGAACTGGGTCGCGTGGAAGAGGTTGAAACAGCAGTTGTCGCAAATGGCCTGGGAGTCGAACTGACGCGCCCAGCGGTCCATCTGAACCTTCGTGACCTTCTCCGGCTCGTCGATCAATGAGGCGAGCAGACGGGCGTCGTACAGACCCGTGCCCCAGAGCTCCTGAGCCAGACGGTGGTCGCGGCCGATCTCGGCCACGATCTTTTTCATCTTGGGCGGCGGCACTCCGTATGAAGCGCGGGGCTTGACGCCGAGTTTTTCGAGAGCCAGGGCATGTTTGGGATCACCCTCCTGGCGCAGTCGCTTAAGAACTTCCTCAAGTGTCACGTATTTCCTCCGAAATCTTTCAGTCCGCTTTGAGCCGCGTCAGTGCGCCCCAGGATGGCCGGCCAGCGCCTCGATCTCACTCACTACCTGATCGGAGGTGAGCGCCGAAGTGTCGACCGTGTGTCGGGCCATTCCGTAAAGACGCTTTCTTGTTGTCAGTAACCGCCGAAGTTCGGCCATCGCCTGCGGATGGCCTTTCATCGGACGTCGATCTCCCTGTTGCAGCACGCGGTTCCAGTGGTCGTTGGCAGAAGCACGCAGCCAGATTGTGATGGTCTGCGCCTTGAGAAGTGCGAACGTTTCCGGCGAGGTCACAATGCCGCCGCCCGTCGCGATCACACATCCCTTCCCTTCGCCGAGAACGTCTTCGAGAACCGATCTTTCGAGCCGTCGGTAATAGTCCTCGCCATGAAGCGCGAAGATTTCCGACAGGCTCAAAGAGGCTTTTCCCTCAATTTTTCGATCAAGCTCGACGAAAGTAAGGTTCATTCTAACCGCTAGGCGGCGTCCAATGGTTGTCTTTCCCGCTCCACGGATCCCAAGGAGCGAAATCTGCACCGGACGGGCGGCGTCAGTCGGGGTCTCCAGCAGCGCCTGCGTCGAGGTCTTGAGCGCCTCCGCGAGGGCATGAAGTTTCAACACGGAGAGGTTCGCCCGGCCCTGCTCGACATCGTTGAGAAAGCGGAGCGACACCCCCGACACCTGCGCCAGTTGTGGCTTGGTGAGGGTCTGGTGCTCGCGGCGGATGCGAATTGATCGTCCTAAATTGCTCAGGATCTGACTCATCGGTTCAAGCATTATATTGCCTTTTTTATATCTAAGATCCAGCAATATGTTGCTTGACGCGCTCTACAACCGTCGCTTATTGTCCTCGTTCCTATGGCAGAAGTTCACGGCGGCAAAGAACCAACGGTGACGTTCGATACGGACCCGTCTCGCTACATTCACTGGAAACTCAAGATCGAGGGGTCGGTCGCGCGCCTGCTGATGGACGTCCAGGAAGACCGTCCGATGCGCGAGGGGTACGTCCTCAAAACCAACAGCTACGACCTCAGCGTCGATATCGAGTTATGGGACGCCATCGAGCGGCTTCGTTTCGAGCATCCGGAGGTTCGCTGCCTCATTGTCGGCAGCGCGAAAGACCGGATCTTCTGCTCCGGCGCCAACATTTATATGCTTGGCAGCTCGACTCATGCGTTCAAAGTGAACTTCTGCAAGTTCACCAACGAGACGCGGCTCTATCTCGAGGATGCTTCGGCGAACTCCGGGCTCCATACGATCGCCGCGGTCAGCGGCGCGTGCGCCGGCGGTGGTTACGAACTCGCCCTCGCCTGCGACGAGATCCTTCTGGTCGACGATTCTTCGTCCGCCGTGTCGCTCCCCGAAGTTCCGTTGCTCGCCGTGCTGCCCGGCACCGGCGGCCTGACCCGCGTGGTCGACAAGCGCAAGGTCCGTCGCGATCTGGCCGACGTGTTCTCCAGCCTCGGCGAAGGAGTGAAAGGCAAGCGCGCGGTTCAGTGGAATCTGGTCGATCAGGCGATTCCTCTTTCCAAGTTCGAAGGCGCCTTGAAAGAGCGGGCCGAAGCGGTCGCGGCGAAGGCCACGAAGCGCGAAGGCGCGGCCGTGAAGCTTCCGTCCGTGAAGACTCCAGGGGATTTCGTCAGCGTCGAGATCGACGCACAACTGCGGGTCGCGACCCTCACCGTGAAGGGGCCGACCACCCTCGCTCCTGCGTCAGCCGATGCGCTCCGCAAAGAAGGCGCGTCCAACTGGCACCTGCAAATGGCACGTGAACTCGACCTGACGTTGCTGGATCTGCGTTTCAATCAACCCGAGATCGGCGTGATCGCGCTGAAGACGCGCGGGGAGTCCGCGATCGCCCAGGCTCACGATGACGCGCTTCTCGAATTCGCGAAGACCGACTGGTTCGCGCAGGAGATCGTGCTGAAGCTGAAGCGTGTCTTCAAGCGGCTCGACCTGATGGCGCGTTCCCTGCTCGCGGTCATCGACAAGAACTCCTGCTTCGCCGGAACCTTGGCAGAGCTCGCGTTCGCGGCGGATCGCTCCTACATGCTCGAGGCGGAAGACGACGGTCCCGCGATCACCTTCACCGCGATGAACCTCGGCCCTCTGCCTATGCCGAATGGTCTGACACGTCTACAGACACGCTTCCTGGGGGCGCCGGACAAGGCCAACGTAGAGACCGGCCGCGCATTCGACGCCAACGACGCCATGAAAGCGGGCCTCGTGACCTTCACACCCGATGAGATCGACTGGGAAGACGAAGTGCGTCTCGCCTTCGAGGAACGTTCGAGCATTTCGCCCGACGCGCTCACTGGCATGGAAGCAAACCTGCGCTTCGCCGGCCCCGAGACCATGGAAACGAAGATCTTCGGTCGTCTATCCGCCTGGCAGAACTGGATCTTCCAGCGCCCCAACGCAGTAGGCGAACACGGCGCCCTAACCCTGTACGGCAAACCAGAACGAGCAAAGTTCTCCTGGGTAAGAACGTAGCGGAAGCTCGACTAGCGCGAAAGTCTGTTTGAGGACCATGAAGCCATGTCACTGATCACTCCCCTCCTTCTAGCTGCGACGCTTGCCACCGCGGCCTCGGCCGCCACGCCGCCGCCTGGCTTCAAGGAAGCCGACCGCACCAAACTGATCGCGGCCCTCGATGCGAAGGCCACACACTACGGAGACCTCTCCCGTCAGATCTGGGAGTACTCCGAGGTCGGATACAAAGAAACCAAAAGCGCCGCGGCCCACGTGGCTGAAATGAAGGCAGCGGGGTTTGAAGTTCAGGAAGGCGTCGCCGGCATCCCCACGGCGTTCATCGCGTCTTTCGGAAGCGGCAAGCCCGTGATCGGCATCATGGCCGAGTACGACGCGCTACCCGGCTTGTCCCAGATCGATTCGCCCGAGAAGAAGTCACGCGTGGATGGCGACCCGGGCCACGGCTGCGGACATAACCTGCTCGGCGCCGGATCGGTCGCGGCGGCGATCGCGGTGAAGGACGAACTCGTCGCGCGAAAGCTGCCCGGGACGATTCGTCTCTACGGCACCCCCGCGGAGGAAGGCGGCGGGGGCAAGATCTACATCGCCCGCGAAGGATTGATGAAGGATGTCGACGTGATGCTGTCGTGGCATCCGGGCGATCGCAATCAGGCCGGCATCGGAACCACGCTTGCCAACACGTCGGCGAAGTTTCGTTTCCGAGGCCAGGCGGCCCACGCGGCGGCCGCGCCCGACAAGGGCCGCTCCGCTCTCGACGCCGTGATGCTGACCGGCATGGGAATCGAATTCCTGCGCGAACACGTTCCCCAGGAAACGCGGATGCACTACGTCATCACCAAAGGGGGCGACGCGCCCAACGTAGTGCCGGCCTTCGCCGAGCTGTACGTCTACGCGCGCCACTCCAGCATGCCTA
>JBDSLN010000517.1:0-3239 GCA_039916365.1 Vicinamibacteria bacterium | reverse complement strand
GATTCAGCCCGGCGACACGTTCCGGGTGGTGGTCGAGAAGCTCTCTCTTGATGGCGAGGTCCGGCGCTACGGTCGCGTGCTTGCCGCCGAGTTCGTGAACTCTGGCCGCACGCTGCGCGCCGTCCGCTTCGAGTCGCCGGACGGACGCGCCGCCTACTACCAACCCTCCGGTGAACCTCTAAAGAAGGCTTTCCTCAAATCACCCCTGCGCTTTACCCGCGTGAGTTCGGGCTTCTCTTCCGGGCGGTACCATCCGGTCCTCCACTACACCCGCGCTCACAACGGGACGGATCTGGCCGCAGGATACGGCACGCCGGTTCGGGCCATCGGCCATGGAACCGTGGTGACCGCAGGCTTCCAGGCGGGCGGCTACGGGAATCTTGTGGTGATCCGCCACTCCAACGGCTACACCAGCTACTACGGGCATCTGTCGAAGATCCTGGTGCGTGGTGGCGCGCGCATATCGCAGAGTGACTTGGTGGGTTTAGTCGGAGCGACCGGGCTCGCCACCGGTCCTCATCTCCACTACGGCATCATGAAGAATGGCGCGTGGGCGGATCCCATGAGAATCCAGAGTCCGCCCGCTGAACCGTTGCGCGCGGAGGACCGTGCGGTCTTCGGCGACATCCAGGCGAAGGTCATGGCCTTGATGCCGCCTGTCCCCATCAATCAGAGAACCGCGGGCAACGCCCGGCGCTAAGGGCGCGACCCTGAGCCACTAGCCATGAGCCATGACGGTCTCGTCGGTCACAGGGTCCGCCACAGGGTGGCGGTCGTATCCCTTCTCGTGATGTCAGGTCTCCCGAACCAAACGGTTCATGCGGGTCCTCCTGTCATCACGATGACGCCGGCGGGAGTGAGGATTCAAGCCGCCTCATCGACACTCTCGGAAACCATCGACGCCCTTTCCAAGGCAGCGGGATTCAAGCTGATCTACGACGGCGCACGCCCGGCGGTGCCTCTCTTTAACCTCGACATCGACACACCCAATCTGTCCCAGACGGTCGTGCGTCTTCTTGAAGGACAGAACCTCAACTACGCGATGTTGATGGACAAGTCGGGCACCAAAGTCACGAGCCTGATGATTCTAGGCTCGGCACCAAAGGGGGTGTCGGCACCGGCCTCTCCGGGCAGTACGTCCCGGCCCGGTGCTTTCTCTCCTCCCCGATCGCCCCGCAATGATCTGCCCCCGGTGGACGACGATCCCGCGGACGTGGAGCCGCCGCCTGATCTGCCTACGCCCACACCTGTACCGGCCGCGTCCCCAAACAAGTCTCAGCCCGTGCCCCTCTCGCCCTTCGCACCACGATCCCCGTTCGGCAATCCGTTTCCGCCTCGACCCACGCCCTCGGCCTCTCCCTCAGCGTGAGATGTGGGGAGAGTCCTTATCGGGAGCGCGCAGGATGGTCTGGGCGGGGATCTGATTCGGACCACGCGGAGGTCCGCCCGTCGTCTGGGTCCCGATGACGAACGGAACGTTGGGCGAGAAGATCCATTGGTTGTAGTTCGAGTTGCCATTCACCGAACGAAACCCTGCCTCCGTGGAGAGACTGACGACACCCGCGATGGGTCCGGTCTGACCTCCGGTGTTTCCGCCGAAGACTGAGATCGACGGTGATGGCGATGGGGAGGGGCCCTGGGTGGGCCGGCCTGGGTCACTGGGGAATGGACTCTGCGGCCGCGCGGCTCCTTCTCCGGGACGAAGAATGCGCCATTTGCCGTCCCGTGTCATTGGGTCTTTGTAGTCCTTGCGCAGGAATTTTCCCTGCACCAGCTGATCGAAGGTCGCGGGGAAGCTGTTGCCGTTCTTGCGCTGAAAGCGCTGGATGGCGCTTGAAATCTGACGTCCGCGAAAAATCAGCTCTTGCTCCTTGTCGTCCTGAACGAGGTAGCGCCAGGAAGGCATGGCCAGCATCAACGCGATCGCCATGATCGCCAACATGGCGATGAGCGCCGGCATCGAGAAGCCAGCGACACCTCGCTTGGAATCTACGCATCCTGGGCGTTGGGTCACTGCTTCTTCTCTGAGAGAGGGGGGGCAGCGGCCTTCTCGTAGTCCTTCACGATTCTTCGGATATAACTCCGCGTCTCACGATACGGGGGAACGCCACTGTGTCGCGCCACCGCACCTGGACCGGCGTTGTAGGCGGCCAGCGCCTCCGCAACCCGGCCCTCGTATCTCTCGAGGAGCTGACGAAGAAGGCGGGCGCCGGCATCGATGTTTTCGGCCGCGTCGAACGAGTTCCGCACCCCAAGTTCCCGGGCGGTCCCGGGCATCAGTTGCATCAAACCCTGAGCACCCTTGCTGGATACGGCGAATGGATTCAGAGCCGATTCCGCCTTGGCCACGGCCCGCAGAAGCGACCTGGGAAGTCCGTATTTGTGGGACGCCTCCGCGACGATGTCGTCGATGCCGCGCAGAGAGGGAGGGGGAGTGCTGGGCGCGACGGTCGCAGGCAGGGCAGATATCGGCTCCACGTCGACTACTTCGTCCGGCTCGACCTTGAGGACATCCAGCGCCCGAATCTCGGCGTCGCCTCCCTTGAGCCTGGCGACGCAGGTGGCGCCATCACAGGTAAGCGCGTCGATCTTCAAGGTCTTCCCGCTGCGAAGGAAGAGGGTGTCGGCCGAGGCGCTCTGACTTGCGCCAAAGCTTAGGGTTGGAACGAGACCGATCAGAAGGAACGCGCGGCGCATAGACGACCCAATGTCCGCGCTACCCAATGACGGAAATGGTGACCGTGCTCGTGAGCGAGGTGGAAGCAAGGACATCCGCACGAACGGTGATCGTGCCCGAGGTGGTTCTGGTGGTCTGAACCCGGCCGATGGCTTCGCCACTATTGTTTGTGGGCGTGTCCGCTGTTTCCAGGATCTTGTCCTGAGCAGGATCGGCAGAGGTGAAGTGAACCAGCACACCCGACACAGGGTTGCCCTTGTCATCGAGCACGGTGGCCCTGAAGCTCGCGATCGTCTTTCCAGTCTTCAGATCGATGACGGGGTCGATCGCGGTCAGACGAACCGAAGCCGGTCGGATGGCGCCGACGGTCACACTTTTCCCGGCGGTGGTCACGCCACCGGAAAACGCCGTGATCTCGGCGGTGCCGGAATTCGCGTCGGAGATCAGTTTCACGCGAGCGACGCCGTCGTTCGTCTTTGCCTGTTCCTGAATCTTTCCGAGAGTCGTGAAGAACTGAACCACCGTACCGTCGGGAACGGGCGTGCCTGCCGGCTCGATAATG
>JBDSLN010000516.1:0-4126 GCA_039916365.1 Vicinamibacteria bacterium | reverse complement strand
TGCCAAGATCGAGGACGCAAAGCCGACCGAAGAAGCCCGCCAGACAAATCAAGCAGTTCTAGGGTCCGAAGCGATCGACCTTCCTATTGAGATGAACGACCAGGTGCTCGGCGCGATCGATCTGTATTCGGGTCGTTTCAACAAGTGGTTCGCCCAAGCCCTTTCCCGTGGGCTGCCACAATTGCCGCGCATTCGAGAGATCCTGGCCCAGGCGGGGCTCCCTCAGGACCTCGCCTACGTCCCCATCGTCGAGAGCGCGTTTAATCCGGTTGCCCTCTCCAGTGCGAAGGCCAAGGGCCTCTGGCAATTCATGCCTTCGACGGGCAAGCAGTACGGATTGAAGCAAGACTTCTTCGTCGACGAGCGGTCCGACATGGAGAAGGCCACAGTTGCGGCCGCGCAGTACCTCAAGAATCTCTACGCGCTCTTCGGCGACTGGAACCTTGCCCTGGCTGGCTATAACGCCGGTGAAGGCAACGTCCGGAAGGCGATCCGTCGCGCCCAAACGAACGATTTCTGGGCGCTCGCCAAGACGAAGTCTTTCCGGTCCGAAACGAAGAACTACGTACCCCTGATTCACGCCGCTATCGTGATCGCCAAGTCGCCTGAGTCGTATGGCATTGACGTGTTGCCGGCCGAGCTCGCCGCGTCCGAGACGGTTCGGGTCGCCGGCTCCTATCCGATCGCGACAGTTGCCCGTTGCGCGAATACCGAAGCGGCCGAGATCAAGCGGCTCAATCCTGAACTACGCCGGGGTATGACGCCTGCGTCTGCCTTCGACCTTGATGTCCCGCATGGGTCCGGCGAGCAGGTCAGCGCCTGCCTGGCCGGCGAGAAAGCGATGAACTTCACCCGCCATGTGGTGCGCAAGCGGGATACCCTTTCGTTGGTCGCCACGATGTTCGGAGTTCCGGCCTCCGAGATCGCCCGGGCTAACGGGCTCGCTCCGAAGGCGAAACTGAAGCCCGGGACCGAACTTGCTATTCCGCGGTCGAACGCTTCCAGGAAGGAACCGGTCATCACCAAGGCGAGGACGAACCCCGTAACGAACGGCCCGTCCTACAAAATTCGACAGGGCGACACGCTGTTCGCCCTGGCTGCTCGTTTCGGCACCAGCGTGAGCGCGATCATGTCTCTCAACAATCTGCGCTCGCACCGGCTTTCGACCGGGCAGGTTATCCGCGTGTCCGGAACCTTCCAGACCGCGGCCCGAGCCAACGAATAGCCGCAGCCGGCGATTCTCTTTCATCGTCGCCGTCAGCGGACCCGAACCGAACACTCCTTCGTGCATAGTGGCCCGCCCCCTCTCCCGGGCTTTCATATTCGAGGAGAGTTCCATGCTTGCGAGCACACATACGGGCGCGGTGGCCGGAATCAAGGGCCAGATCATCCGCGTTGAAGTGGATTCCGCCCCGGGCTTCCCCGGCCTTTTTATGGTCGGGCTGCCCGATTCGGCGGTACGGGAAAGTGAAAGCCGAATCAAGGCCTCCATTCGTAACTCCGGGCTGGAGTTCTCGTGGGATCGACGAATTACTGTCAACCTTGCACCCGCTCATCTGAGGAAGACCGGGAGTGCATTCGACCTCGCGATCGCCATCGCCCTGCTCGCGGCCTCCGGCGAGCCCCTTGATGACCCAACGTCCTGCCTCTATCTCGGCGAGTTGGCGCTGGACGGAAGCCTGCGCGGCGTTCCGGGCGTGCTGCCGATCATGATCGAGGCTCGCGCTCAGGGGTTCAAACGAGCGGTCGTTCCTATCGTCAACTTTCACGAAGCGGCCTTGATCCAGGGGCTGGAGGTTCGGTGGGCGGCCAGTCTGCTTCACGCAATTCGTCCGCAGGAGGCGGCGGTTCCGCTCGTCGCTCCGTTGAGGGCATCTGTGCCGGCCGGAGGCGGTTACCCACTTGACCTTCGAGACGTGGCGGGCCAGCCCCTGGCGCGTCGTGCGCTGGAGATCGCGGCCACCGGCCGTCACAACCTGCTGATGATCGGGCCGCCCGGGTCCGGGAAAACTATGCTCGCGAGGCGATTGCCGGGCATTCTCCCTCCTCCGCAAGAGGAGGAGGCGTTGGAAATGACATCCATCCAGTCGGCGGCAGGTCTGTGTCCTGCAGGTCTGGCCCAAATCCGGCCGTTTCGGTCCCCTCACCATACGGCGTCGGCGATCTCCCTGGTGGGCGGCGGGACCATCCCGCGTCCGGGAGAAATCAGCCTCGCTCATGGAGGAGTCCTTTTCCTGGATGAGCTTCCCGAATTTTCCCGGACCACCCTCGAAGGCCTGCGTCAGCCCCTTGAGGAAGGCTGTCTTGTCGTATCACGCGCCCGCGCGACCTTTGAGTTTCCGTCGCGGTTTCAGCTCGTGGCGGCCATGAATCCCTGCCCGTGCGGGTATCGCGGAGACGATGTTCTGCCATGTCGATGTACCCCGACCGCGATCAGCCGGTACCAGGGTCGCATCTCCGGACCGTTGCTTGATCGCATTGATATCGTCGTGGAGGTTCCCCGGCCCGAGATCCGGATTCATTCCGAATCCCAAGCACCGGGACCGCCGGGCGAGAGTTCGCGGCAGGTCCGACGCCGCGTCATGGAAGGAATCAGATTCGGGTCGGGCCGAGCTCCTGGCAACCCACCTCACGCGTTTGCCGGTCTGCAACTCGACGCATCCGCCGCCTCTACCCTCGAAAACGCCGCTCGCCTGCAGGGTCTGTCACTGCGGGCGGTGCATCGGACCGCCCGCGTGGCGCGTACCATCGCCGATCTGGCCGGCTCCGCAGAAATCAGCCGCGTCATGATCCTTGAAGCGCTGCTTTTTCGGCCCGGCGCGGCATTGACGTCCCTGAAAGTTGCGTGATAGGCTAACCGCTTGACGTTTTGCCTGCCGGGGCTTCGCTCGCGCGGGACATCGTCCTTCGCTTTCTTCCCAATGAACGCTCCTGATTTCTTCACCGTCATCTTCGTCCCGAACGCTCGTGCGAAGTTTCGTAAGTATCAGGTCCCACTCAACGTGGCGAAGGTCGCGGGCAAAGTGGCAGCTGTTTTGGGCGTGGTGCTAGTGGGCGCACTGGTCCACTATTCCTCTCTTCTTTTCGAGGTCTCCCGTCTTCGGAGAGTCGAAGCCGATTCACGCGACCTTCTAGCGAAGACTCACCAAATCGAGCAGGACGCCGCCGCCCTCCATGCTCAGATGGGCCAGCTCAGCGGCATGGTGACGAAACTCGGCGTCATGGCCGGAGTCGACGCCTCGCCCGCTGACCCGTTGGTAGGTGGTCAAGGTGGCGGCACTGCTGCCGATCGGGGCGGATCCAGCGTGGGCAGCTTTCAAGAAATGAGCACCCGTCTCGCCGAACTCACGGAAAAGTCACGTGAACTGACGGGAGTCTTCGACAAGCAGCGCTCGCTCCTCTCGACCACTCCTTCGGTATGGCCCATCCGTGGTTATCTTTCGGCCGCATTCGGCAACCGCATCGATCCCTTCACCGGCCTGAAAGACTTTCATCCTGGCCTAGATATCTCCGCGCCCATCGGCACCAAGATCCTGGCGCCGGCCGACGGAACGGTGATCTTCGCCGGCGTGAAGGGCAGCTACGGCAACGCGGTCACGGTCGATCATGGCCGCGGTATCGTGACTCACTACGGCCATATGGATGCCTTCAACGTCCGCGCTGGTCAGGCAGTCCGTCGCGGTTCCGTCCTCGGTTTCGTCGGCACCACGGGCCGATCGACCGGTCCGCACCTTCACTATGAGGTCTGGCTCAACGGCGTCAACCAGAACCCGTTGATGTACATCCTCGACGAGTACCGCTCCCTCGGTTAGAGCCACACCGGCTTGCTCCTCGCAGGCTTACCGCGCCGGGACGTTCGCTTCTACGTACGTCGCCAGCCTCCGTCCAAACGCGCCGCCAAGTGCGCGCGAGCCGGTGCAGAGGAAGCTCCCTTCCCTTCCTCAAAAGGCAGCAAGGTCTTTGCATGTGCAGACCTTAGAATGGTGCCCACTCAATGCTCGGCAAACTTCTTACAACGATCTTCGGCACCAAGAATGACCGCGACGTCAAACGGATGCGTGCGCGGATCCAGCTCATCACTGACCTCGAACCCGGCCTTCGCAAGCTCTCGGACGAACAGTTGCGC
>JBDSLN010000515.1:0-6026 GCA_039916365.1 Vicinamibacteria bacterium | reverse complement strand
CGGTGGTTCAGGCAAGGCGAGCTTCTACTCGTCCTTCAAGTGGCAGATCTACATGAACGCGATCTTCAAGCTCCCGGCGAGCTTCGATGTGTCGACCGCGATCTTCGGCCGCCAGGGTGGTTCGTTCCCGGTCAGCATTTCGACCGCGGCCGGCCGCAACGGTACGGTTCGCGCTCTCGCCACTCCTGAAGTCGATCAGACCCGCTACGACAATCTCTGGAATGTCGACTTCCGTCTTGCTCGCAACACCAAGATCGGACGAGTGACTTTGACTCCCGCGCTCGTGTTGTTCAACGCGTTCAACAACGATGTGGTTCTGAGCCGTGCGCGCAACGCGGGTTCGTCAACCTTCAACCGCATCGAAGAAGTGATCAGCCCTCGCATCCTGCAGCTCAGCGCACGCATCAGCTTCTAGTTCGAAGCTTCGCTGCGTAGCCGTTTCGCCCCGGGAGTCTCGTCAGACTCTCGGGGCTTTTTCTTTGGCTTGCGTTGGTAAGGTTGTCGTCTTCCATGCTGACCGCTCTCCTTTCCCTGACGCTGCTTACGGGCCGGCCCGACGTGGTTCTGATCACGATCGACACGCTGCGCGCCGATCACGTAGGCGCTTACGGATCGAAGCGGGGTGCCACTCCTGCCATGGACGCCCTCGCGCGTAGCGGTGTGGTGGTCGAGGACGCCGTCGTACAGGTGCCCATGACGCGCCCGTCCCACACCAGCCTGATGACCGGCCTGCTTCCGTTCCAGCATGGCATACGGGACAACGCGTCGGCGCCTCTGGCTGCGTCGATTCCAACCCTGGCCTCGACCTTCAGGGCGGCGGCGTACACCACGGCCGCGTTCATTGCGGCGTTTCCGGTGTCGCGCGCCTCGGGGCTCGACCGTGGCTTCGATGTATTCGACGACCCATTCAGCGCCGACTCCGATCGAAACGAACGGTCTGCCCGCGAAGTGGTCGACGCGGCCCTTGCCTGGCTTGCCAAGCCCAGCGCCTCACCTCGTTTTGTCTGGGTGCATCTCTTCGAACCGCACTATCCCTACGAACCGCCCGCGCCGTTTGGCGCCCGGTTCCGGACAAGTCCCTACGATGGAGAGATAGCGACAGCCGATGCGGAACTCAAGCGACTGCTTGACGCCAGCGCCTCAGGCGCCTCGCGTCTCGTGGCCGTGACCTCCGATCATGGGGAGGGTCTTGGTGACCACGGCGAAGACGAGCATCACCTTTTTGTCTACGACTCGACGCTCCGTGTTCCGCTGATCCTGTCGGGGCCGGGCCTGCCCGCAGGACGCCGCGTCAAAGGCCAGTTCCGCAGCATCGACCTGATGCCCACTCTTCTCGAGCTGGCCGACATCGCCGCGATCCCTCGCATGACCGGCGTCTCTCGCGCTCAGAATCTTCGGACGGGCGCCGTCATTCCAGACAACGAGTCGTACGCGGAGTCGCTCTACGGCTCGATCCATTTCGGGTACGCGCCGGTGCGCGCGCTGCGCGGCGAAGGTTTCAAGTACATCGATACGCCGCAGGCCGAGCTCTACCGCGTGGCCTCGGATCCCGGGGAAGTGGTGAATCTTCTGGCTCAACGTCAGGCGCTTGCCACCGCCATGCAGACGCGCCTGCGCGGCCTTCACGGAGAAGACGCGCGCAAGCAGGTGGCAGCGGTGCCCCTTGACGCGGCGACGCAGGAGCGACTGGCGTCCCTCGGCTACGTTGCTTCCGGGGCGGGCGTCCCGACCGCGTCCGCATCGAGCACGCTTCCTGACCCGAAGACGCGCATTGTTTCCTACCAGCGCTATTCCCGTGCGGTGAATGCCGCGTTGCTGGCGCGACGCCACGACGATCCTTCGGGAGTGGTGAAGGCTCTTCAGCCGATTGTCGCGGAGTTTGCGACTCACTTGACGGTGAACTCCTACCTGGGCGAAGCCCTTCTGGAGCAGAAGCGTTTCAACGAGGCCGTTCCCTATCTCGCGAAGGCGCGCGACGCATCCGCAGGCTCAGGCCGGTCATGGAATCGTCTCGCTGAAGCCCTCTCCGGATCGGGCCGTCGCCCCGAAGCGCTTGATGCGACGGAGAAAGGGCTCGCCGTCTCACCTCGGTCGGCAGACCTGATCCGTTTGCGTGTCGCCTTGCTCGGGCGGTTGGGTCGCGGGCCCGAGGCGGCGCGTTTTCTGGAAGCATCGAGCGAAGCGAATCCTGAAGACGGAGTTCTTCTGGCCGAAGTCTCTAGCCTGCGACGAAACGCAGGTGACTTGCGCGCGGCGGACGCGCTCAGCGCGCGTGCGATCACCCTGGCACCCCAGGACGCGGATGTGTGGCTTGCCCGCGGCCTGAGTCTGGGGGCGCTGGGGCGTGTTCCTGCCGCGGCCGAGGCGCTTGATCGCGCCACTCAACTCAATCCGTCCGGCGCGGACGCCTGGTTTTATGGAGCCACCCTAGCCATCCAGGCCGGCGATCGTGACCGAGCCGCCAAGATGATCGCGCGCGTTCAGGCGCTCGATCCGCAAAGAGCCGGCCTTCGCGAAGTGATGGCGGCGATACAGGCCTTGCGGTCGAAAAACGCTGCGACCAACGCTTCGAAGGATGCGCCAACCGCAGCTGGCGCCATCCGTTTGTCTCTCATCAAATCGCGCACCCGCGAGGGTTCAGCCGAGGTGATACGCAGGATCGCCGCGGGTGAAGACTTCAGTGCCCTGGCGCGCTCTCTCTCGCTCGACCCGAGTGCTGCGCGCGGTGGAGATCTCGGAGTTGTGCGTCCGTCAGATCTCTTGCCCGCTCTGGCCACCGCGGCCAAGAGCCTGACCCCGGGCGGCGTGAGCGCCATCCTGGAAGTAGCGGACGGCTTCGTCGTGCTCAGGCGCAACCCCTGATCAACTCGACGCCTTGACGCCTCGACAGCGCGGCATTCTGTCGGCCCGTCGGGAAGGCTATCGGGTCGTGACGGGAATGATGGTGCCGAGGAACGTTCCGTCGCCCTTGCCCACGTAAACCGTGACGCTGTTGCCGCCCAGATTCGCGACGATCAGGTCGAGACGACTGTCGCCGTTGATATCGGCCGCGAGCAGAGTTCCCGGAGAAGACCCTGCGAGGTACCGGACCTCCGCGTTGTAGCCACCGGTTCGGTTGGCGATCAGGACGGAAATGGTTGCCGAGCCCTGGTTCGAAACCGCAAGATCGGGGATTGAGTCGCCATTGAAATCGGCCGCCACGACCGAGCGCGGCTGGCCACCCACGGAGTAGCTCGCGCCGGCGGTGAAGTTCCCCGATCCGTCCCCCATTAAGGGGCGGAGGGTAGCGAGTCCGCTGACGGCGACCACCAGATCCATGCGGCCGTCACGATTGAGATCGGCCATGGCGACTCCAAGCGGACGCGTGCCCACAGCGATGCGCGACTTCGCGGACAGTCCGCCTGTGCCGTCGCCCAAAAGCACCGAAACGTCGTCGTCCTGTGCGTTGGCGGCTGCGATGTCGACCTGGCCATCGCCATTGAGATCTCCCGCGGCGAGCGTGAAGGCGGAGCCGCCCACCGCGGCGGAGCCGGCCTTACGGAACGTGCCGCCGGTGTTGACGTAGGCGATCGCCTCACGCGTTCCTTCCACCGCGACGACAAGGTCGGGCAGGGCATCGGCGTTGAGCTTCGCCGACACGAGGGCGCGGGGCTGGACGAGACCGGAGATCACCAGAGCCGGACTGCCGAGATGACCAGCACCGTCACCCTTCAGCAGCGCGATGGTTCCCGAGTTGTAGTTCGCGATCGCCAGGTCCACAAGCCCATCGCCGTCGAAGTCGGCGAGAGCCCCGGCAACTGGATTCGTCCCCCCGGCGGGATACTGGGCGGCCGCCAGGAAGCCGGAAGGCGCCTGATAGCGAAGCACCGAGACGTCGGCTGATTGATAGTTGGCGGTCACGATGTCGGCGGTTCCATTGCGGTCGAGGTCGCCCGTCTGAAGCGCGATCGGCTGGCCTCCAACGAGGTAGGTGCCGCTCGTTGACAAAACGCCTGAGCCAGCGTTGACGTAGACGGAGATATCGGAGGCGCCGCTGCTGGTGGAGATCAGGTCGGCCCGGCCGTCGCCGTTCACGTCAGCGGCATTGAGTGTCTGGCCGGAGCTGCGAGCCGCGATGGAGGTACCGATCGTGAAGCCTCCGGTGCCGCTGCCAAAGCCGACGGAAATGTCGCTGGATCCGGTGTTCAGCGTGGCGATGTCAAGACCGCCGTCTCCGTTGAAGTCGGCGGCGACGATCGCCGAGGGGCCGCTGCCCACCTTGGTGAGAGTCACGGAGCTGAAGTTGCCGCCTGAGTTTTGGAGGAGAAGCGAGACGTCATCGGAACCCTGATTCGCGACCGCAACGTCCAAACGACTGTCCCGGTTGAAGTCGCCGAAGGCCGCAGCACTCGGCTTGGTTCCCACCTGATACTGCCTGGGTGTGCCGAGTCCGAGGATCGTGCCGCTCGACAGGGTGGTGTGCTGATAGCCCCAGACATGCCCGGTGCCGGGGCTGCCCACGATGAGGTCGGTGCGCCCGTCACCGTCGAGATCCGCCGCAGCGAGAAAGTTCAGATCCGACGGGGCGGGGATCTGGTCCGTTTGAACAAAGCCAAAGCCGCCGTCACCGTGATAAATGTCGAGCGAAGTGGCGCCCGCGGTGGCGATCGCCAGGTCGTGAAGGCGATCCGCGTCCCACAGCCCGACCGCCAAACCGACGAGCGTTCCCGAGCCACCAATCGCAATCGTCCGCGCGGGGCTGAACGAAGTTCCGGTGCCCGCGAGAACACTGACGGTGCGCGAACCCCGGCTTAAGACGATGAGGTCGGTGGAGCCGTCGAAGTTCAAATCAGCCGCCGCCAGCGCGATCGGAGTGGCTCCGACCGGGAACTCAACCGCCTGTAGGAAGGACGAACCGCCACCGCCAAAGACCACGGACACGCGGTCGTTCGCGGAATCAAGAACGGCCAGATCCGCCTTGCCGTCGAGGTTCCAGTCCCCGACCACCACCGCCACCGGCTGGCTGGGTGCCGCCGCAGCCGAAGGGCCGAGTTGCAGGATAGCGGGCGCTTTGAACGAGGCGCTCTGCGTACTCCCCTCGGCGTGGGCCGCGAGGAGAAGGGCCAAAAGCCCTCCAAAGCGGTTCACTGAATCCTTACCGTACCCGCGACGGTCCCCGCCGCCCCCGCATCGGTGGTGACCGAAAGGTTGATCGTCACCAGAGACTCACGACCGCGGTTTGGCAGCGTATAGAAGAAGGTGAAGGGAATGGCGATGTTGCCATTGATGTCGATCCGGTTGAAGGGCGCGCGCACGTCGAAGCGAAAGGACTCACGCGTATCGGGCAAAGGCTTGATCACGATGCCGCCAGACGACTGCTGAAGGTCGGCCGAGATGGAGTTGATCGTGATGGGCGTGGTGTTGGCGTTCGTCACCGTCGCCGTGAAGGCGCCCTGCCAGGAAAACCCGCCGTCGGTCGAGACCGAGGCAGTCGCCGGATTGGGAGTGAGGACCATGGTGACCGTGGCGGTGCCGCCGGTGGTGGTGGTGGCGCTCGTGGAGGTGGTCGTCGTGGTCGCGTCCTTTTTGCACGCACCCGAGAACAGAAGAACGGCCGGAATGGCCCAGACGAGGCGGTTTCGAGACAAGGTCATACGCTCTTTTATCAACTCCAATGTGTATAGGACGTTACTTCTAGCGCCACGGTCTTAAGCCAGCCTGAAGTCCTGAGGCTGGAGGATACTCCTTGTCCTAGTCGGACTCGATAATTCTGAGGGTCTTCATGGCCTGCATGGAGATCCGTGCGGCCACCTTGGACGCGATGGTGGTTAGCGCCTGAGCGGCGGGCGATTCGGGAGCAGCGACCACCACCGGCGTGCCTTCGTCTCCCCCGCTGCGCACCCGCATGTCGATCGGGATATCGCCCAAAAGCGGGACCTTGAGGTCTCTTGCGATCTCCGCACCGCCGCCTTTGCCGAAGATCTCATGGCGTTCGGTGCAGTTGGGGCAGATGAAGTAGCTCATGTTCTCGACCACGCCCAGAATCG
>JBDSLN010000514.1:0-4552 GCA_039916365.1 Vicinamibacteria bacterium | reverse complement strand
CAAAGATGATCAGGCAGATCACCGGCAATCCACCCGTCTGGATGAGCCACTGAATGCCCTCGGGCTTCAAGAACCAAAGAATCTGATGAACGATCTCCAAACGGCCTCCCTTATGGATTGCTGGTACGCAGTCTAGTTGCGGCACTTCTTGAGCCGGAATTTCCGCGGAAGGAGCGAGAAGGGGCTAGTCTCCGTCCACACGCCGTTCAGGAGACATCCCCATGAAGAAATTGATCTGCCTTTACTTGTGTCTCGTGCTGCCCGTGACCCCGGGTCTGGCTCAAACCCAGACCGTCGTCGGAGCAAAGGGCTTCTATCGATCTCCCACCCTGCGCGGAGACACCATCGTCTTCGCTGCGGAAGGCGATCTCTGGAGTGTGCCCGTGTCGGGGGGCATGGCGCGTCGCCTGACCACACATCCGGCGCAGGAATCAGATCCCCTCATTTCGCCCGACGGCCGGGCGCTCGCCTTCACCGCGCGGTACGAGGGCCCGGCCGAGTTGTACACGATGCCCATCGAGGGAGGCATTCCGGCGCGCCGCACTTTCGAAACCGAACCATCGACGGCGACCGCGTGGAGCCCTTCAGGCGATCTGGTCTACACCACTCAACATTTTGCAACTCTTCCCAACCCGGAACTCGTCTCCATCAACGTCAAGACCGGCGAGCGAACCCGCGTTCCCTTGAGCCAGGCCTCGGAGGGCGCCTACGACGCATCAGGCAAGACGCTCTACTTCGTGCGCCCCGCTTTCCACAACAATGTGACCAAGCGCTACAAGGGAGGCACCGCGCGCAAGATCTGGAAGTTCACGGAAGGCGAGTCGGAGGCTCAGGTGCTGACGAAGGACTACGACGGTGAAAGCCATTCACCCGCCTGGTGGAGTGGCCGGATCTACTTCGTCAGCGACCGCGATGGCACCATGAACCTCTGGTCGATGGACGAATCGGGCCGCGACATGAAACAGCTCACGCGTCACTCCGGATGGGACGTGAAGAAGCCCGCGCTCGACGCGGGACGTCTCGTCTATCAGGTGGCCGCGGATCTATGGATGTACGACATCGCGAGCAGCACCGAGCGCATGATTCCGATCACGCTGCCCTCCGACTTCGATCAGTTGCGGGAGAAGTGGGCGAAGAAGCCCATGGAGTTTGTGACTTCCGTCCACCTTCATCCCAAAGGCGAGTCGGTGGTTTTGACGTCGCGCGGACGTGTCTTTGTGGCGCCCGTCGGGTCGGGCCGTCTTGTCAATGCTTCACGCAAGCAGGGCGTCCGTTATCGCGATGTGCGCTTCATGCCGGACGGAAAGACTCTGGTTGGACTCTCCGATGTCACGGATGAGCTTGAGTTCGCGACACTTCCCAGCAACGGCGTCGGCGAAGAGAAGGCGCTGACTCACGACGGTAAGGTCTTGCGCTTCGACGGCCGCCCCTCGCCCGACGGCAAATGGATCGCTTACACGGATAACAACAACGGCGTCTGGATCCTGAACATCGCGACACGCGAGCAGGGGATGATCGCGCCGAATCGCGAAGGCGGAACCGACCTCGCCTGGTCGCCGGACAGTCGTTGGATCGCGTGGTCGCAGACCGCTGCCAACAGCTTCGGCCAGATTCTTCTCTACAACGTCGAGACGAAGAGCCGGACCGCGGTCACGAGCGACCGCATGAACAGTCTGAGTTCCGCCTGGAGCGCCGACGGTCAATGGCTCTACTTCCTCTCCGACCGCAATCTCAACTCCATCGTCGGTGCGCCCTGGGGCGCGCGACAGCCCGAGCCATTCTTCGACCGGCCCATGAAGATGTATCAGATCGCACTCAAAAAGGGACTGCGTTCTCCGTTCAAGCCGGCGGACGAACTCCATCCCGACATACCGGAAAAAACCGAGTCCAAGCCGGAAGCGAAACCGTCCCCCTCACCTGGAGCCAAACCGAAGCCTTCGCCCTCGCCGAGCCCGACGCCCGTGGTTCCGCCGACGGCCGACATCGATCTCGAGGGGATTCAGGCGCGCGTCTACGAGGTGCCCGCGGGGGCGGGGGACTTGCGTGATCTGAGTCTCAACAGCAAGGTCCTGTTCTGGCTCGCGCGTGATCCGGGTGCTGAGGGCAAGGTTCATCTGATGTCGATGGATATCGGCAACAAGGACCCGAAGCCTGCGAAGGTGATGGAGGACATCTCCTCCTATGAACTGTCCGCAGACGGCAAGAAGCTTTTGATTCACAAGCGTGACGATTTGTATGTGATCGATGCCGGAGGCAAGGCGCCCGCCGCGACCGATCTGCCGAAAGCGAAGGTGGATCTGACCGGCTGGACCTATCCCATCGACGTGCGCGAAGACTGGAAGCAAATTTTCACGGACGCGTGGCGCATGGAGCGCGACTACTTCTACGACCCGAGCATGCACGGCGTCGACTGGAACGGCGTGTTGAAGCGGCACCTCGCACTGCTCGATCGCATCACGACGCGCGAGGAACTTTCGGATCTCATCGGTTGGATGGTGGGTGAGTTGAGCGTGCTTCACACCTCGGTACGTGGCGGTGATCTCCGCGCTGGCCCGGACGACATCAAGGTGCCAACTCTGGGCGCGCGGATGATCCGGGACGGGAAAGCCGGCGGTTATCGCATCGATTCCATCTATCGCCACGACCCCGACTTCCCGGATGAGCGTTCGCCGCTCGCCGATCCGGAACTCAATATCAATGAGGGCGATGTCATTCAGGCCGTGAATGGTGTCGACGCGCTCTCTGTTGAGCAGTTCGAGGCGTTGCTGCGCGGTCAGGAGAAGCGTCAGGTACTGCTGCGGATCAAGCCCGCGATCGGCGCGGCCCGCGATGTCATCGTGACCCCGACGACGGACGAGCGGAATCTGCGCTACACCGACTGGGAGTATTCGCGCCGTCTGGCCGTCGAGCAGAAGGCGGGCAGCGCGCTCGGCTATGTCCATTTGCGTGCGATGGGCGGCGACGATGTCACGGCCTGGTATCGGAACTTCTATCCGGCCTTTGATCGCGCCGGCATCATTATCGACGTCCGCCACAACAATGGCGGCAACATCGACAGCTTCATCCTCGAAAAGCTGATGCGCCGCGCCTGGATGTACTGGAAGAGCCGCGCCGGCGAACCGTACTGGAACATGCAATTCGCGCCCCGCGGCCATCTCGTCGTTCTGGTCGATGAGAACACGGCGTCAGACGGAGAAGCCTTTGCGGATGGCTTCCGCAGGCTCGGCCTCGGCAAGGTCATCGGCGTTCGGACCTGGGGCGGCGAAGTCTGGCTCTCCGGCGCGAATCGCCTGACCGACAACGGCGTTGCGCGCGCGCCCATGAACGGCGTCTACGGGCCGGAAGGGAAGTGGCTCATTGAAAACCACGGCCTCGACCCGGATATCGTGGTCGACAATCCACCGCACGCCACCTTCCTCGGGCAGGACGCGCAACTGGACGCGGCCATCGCTTATCTGCAAGCGGAGATCAAGAAGGATCCGCGCGCCGTCCCGAAGCCCCCGGCCTATCCGGACAAGTCGTTCAAGTACCCGGAGAAGTAAAACCGCCGCCGTTTCTCATCCGAAACCATCCCCGAACGGGGGAGTGTCGACATCGGGCTTGGCAGTTGTCGCCCGCGAGGCCGAAGGACGAGCGGACTTGCTTTGCCAGGCACGCTCCTGGCCCAAGGCCAGGCTTCGCGCTGCGCGCTTACTGAATGGCGAACTTCGGAATCGTTTTGCTCCTTACTCGCTCTTCTGCGCGAAAGGTCGGAGAACGTCGGTGTGACTCGCGCAGACGGCCCTGCACAGCAAATCCGCTCGTCCTTCAGCCTCGCTCCACCGCCGGCCGCGTCCTGTGAAGAGTGCGGTGACACGGAGGAAACGCGGCAGATGGGACCCAGTCAATTGATCACCCAACCGAGGGCGTGCCGTGCCTGGAAGGGCTGTGTGAACCGCTGCCAGGTTGTGTCTATTGGTCACGCCAGCTGCTGCTTGGGTCAGGTTGCAATACTGTTCGTGCCGGTGACGCTCTGAACGCGGGCTCGGACGCGCTCCTCGCCGGGAAGCGCTAACGGAGCGAGGCCGGAGGACGAGCGGACGTGCATGTGCGGGGCCGTCTGCGCGAGTCGCTCCGACGGTCTCCATCCTTTCGCGCAGAAGAGCGAGTAAGGAGCAAAACGATTCCGAAGTTCGCCATTCAGTAAGCGACGCACGAGCGTGCCCGGCACAGCAAGTCCGCTCGTCCTTCGGCCTCGCGGGCCACAACGACCAAGCCCTCGGTTGATTTGGACCAGTGCGCTGCGCGCTCAAGGCCGCCACCTGATCGGCACACAGAGTTTGCGGCACCAGGCCGTAAAGACTCGGACAGAAGTTCGAGGACTCCTGCGGGCGATCTTTTCCATGATCTGCCTGTGCTTGCGAGCGGGAGATTAGCAGCCGGGCATTTTCAACCCCGCTCGCAAAGAAGGGCTACGTCTTCTCGTATCGTTTGTCGCTTCGATGAAACATTCAGCACCTGGTTCTTCACCAAAGCGCGCGGTCGCTACGACCGTCGCAAAGCCACGGCTCTG
>JBDSLN010000513.1:0-4516 GCA_039916365.1 Vicinamibacteria bacterium | reverse complement strand
GCGTCTGGGACTTCGGCTTCGTCGACATGTGGTCTCCGGGTTACCTCGCCTTCATGTCGAGCAACCACAACGGCATCATCCGCATGTACGAGACCTTCGGCAACGGCGGCGCCACCACCATGAAGCGGAAGGTCGCCTCCGAAGGCGGCGGCCCCGATCAGACGACCCGTGAGTGGTTCCGTCCGTGGCCTCCTTACAAGGACGTCCTGTGGTCGATGCGCAACAACACGAACTACATGGAGACGGGGGTCCTCTCGGCGCTCGAACTCACGTCGAAGTTCCCCAAGGTCATCCTCGAAAACTTCTACAAGAAGACGGTCAACTCCATCGAATCGGGCAAGAAGGACGCGCCGTATGGCTATGTGATCCCCGGTGGACAGAAGGATCAGACCCGCGTGGCGATGCTGATCAACCTGCTCCGCATCCAGGGTGTCGAAGTCGGGAAAGCGACCGCGGAAGTCAGCGTTAAGGAAGGCAAGTACCCCGCCGGTTCCTACATCATCAAGCGCGACCAGCCCTACGGACGGCTCGCGAAGATTCTGCTCGAGAAGCAGAACTTCCCCGACGCGAACCTCCGCACCTACGACGACACCGGTTGGACCATGGGCCTGATGGAAGCAACCGACGTGAAGGAAATCGCCGACCTGACGATTCTTCAAGCGGCGGTTGAACCGGTCGACATGATCAAGCTTCAGGGTTCACAGACCGGCACCGGTCGTTACGTCGCGGTCGCCAACTTCGGCGCGAACAACATGGCGACGCTCCGCTTCAAGTTCTCCAAGGTGAAGACGCTTGCGAATGAGAAGGCGACCACCATCGGTGGAACCGCTATTCCCGCAGGTTCGTTGTGGTTCGATACGCAGGGCAACGATGGAACCGCGATCAAGGCGGGCGTTGAGTCGCTCGGTCTGACCGCGGTCTCAACCGACGCGCTGCCCTCAGTCGCCACTCACGAGGTCGACCTGCCGCGACTCGCCGTCTTCTCCACCTGGGGCAACACCCAGGAAGTCGGCTGGGTCCGTCACGCACTCGACTACTACGGCATTCCCTTCACCCTCATCTACAAAGAGCAGGTTCGCGCGGGAAATCTCGCGAAGGACTACGACGTCCTCTTGATTCCGAACCAGGGCCGTTCGGCGAAGGGTCTCGTATTCGATGTTCCGAATCGCGGCAAGGCGCTGCCCTACAAGAAGGATCCGAAGTATCCGACGCTTGGGGGGTACGGCGAGTCCGACGACATCACGGGCGGCATGGGCCTCGAGGGAGCTTCAGAAATCAACAAGTTCGTCAACGGCGGCGGATCGCTCGTCACCCTTGCCGCGGCCAGCTACTTCCCGCCCGAGTTCGGCATCGCTCAGCAGATCGACGCCCGAACGCCGTCTGCGGCGCTGTACGCACCAGGTCCGATCATCGAGACGGAAGTTCAGGCTCCCGAGAGCCCGATCTTCTACGGGTACGACAAGAAGACCATCCCCGTCCGCTACGGCAACGGCCCGCTCCTCAACGTGCCGGAACTGCTGAAGGATCGCGTCCTGCTCAAGTACGTCGGCGGCGAGAAATCCGTGCTCTCCGGTCTCTTCAAAAGTCCGAACGAGATCAAGGATCGTCCCGCCATCGTCGACCTGCCGCAAGGCAAAGGCCAGGTCGTTCTCTTCGCCGGAAACCCCTGCTACCGCTGGCAGAACCACGGCGAGTTCGGCATGCTGTTCAACACGATCCTCCACTGGAACGATCTGTTGGCGGCGAAGGCGCCGATGCCTGCCGAGAAGGCTGCAATGGAGCAGTAGAAAAGGCGTCGTCTCCAACGCGCCCGGGGCGCCTCGAAAGGGGCGCCTTCTTATTGTGGGATCGAGCGCCCCGACGCCCAACATACGCCTCGTAAGATGGAGCCAATGGAGTCCTTCGCGCCCTACCTAGACATCGCCATCCGCGCCGCGCGCACGGCCGGCGATCTGCTCCGCGCGGACTTCCACCGTCCCAGTGGCCCCCGCGGAGAGAAGGACAAGGCGCCCGCGGATACGGAGGCAGAACAAATCATCCGCGGCATCCTCCTCGGAGCGAACAGCGATTGGGGGTTTCTCGGCGAGGAAACGGGTGTGGTGCCCGGTGCTACAGGCGCCCCGGTTTGGGTCGTCGATCCCAATGATGGAACGCGCGACTACATCAAGGGACGTCGCGGAAGCTCTGTTTCGATTGCGTTGGTGGCGGATCGCCGTCCGGTGATCGGGGTGGTCTATCCCTTCGGTTATCCAGATGACGATGGCGTGATGTTCAGCGCGGCGGTGGGTCGTGAATGCGTCTGGAAGAACGGTGCTCCCGTTCCTGCCAGCTTGAAGATGAAGACGGGGCTGACCGAAACCGATGTGGTGCTGGTTTCGGGAGGGGGCGATCGCGCGTCGCACGCCAACTTGATGTGCACCAAACCGGCGCGGGTAATGTCGATCCCGAGCATCGCCCACCGCATGGCGCTGGTGGCGGCGGGTGAAGCCACGGCCACCACCTCTCTCTATTCCCCGCGAACCTGGGACTTCGCCGCGGGCCATTGCCTGGTGCTGGCCGCTGGTGGGGTGGTGGTGGATCAATACGGGCACGAACCGGTGTACCAGGATGACGGCGATGGCAGTGCGACGCGTCTGTTCGTCGGCGCGCGCGCCGTCGCGATGGATCTGTCGACGCGCAACTGGGACCTGGCGTTTCGTTCTGAACGCGAGACCGCGATGCCGATCGTTCGCCTGCGGAAGGGCGCAGCCGTGTCGGATTCGCTCCTGCTTGGCCGGGCCCAGGGAGCGTTCCTCGGACATCTCGTCGGAAGTGCTGTAGCAACGGCGTTCGACGCTACTCATCCAAACCCTGAGGTCGATCGATTCACCACCTCGTCGCTCGCAAACGCAGCCCAGCTCCGCCGAATGACCGCAGGCCAGACCGGCAGCGCGGGCGAACTGGCGATCGCGACCGCGCGGTCGCTCGTCAATCACGCGTCCGATTCATCGAGCCTGAAGAAGTTGCACGCGGCCTGGGTCGAGTCAGCGCCCGCTCAGTCCGATCACGCGATCGCCGCTGCGGTTTCCGGCAGGCCGCTTTCAGATAGTGTTTCCACCATGGCGCTCGCCCGAGTGACGCCTTTCGCGATCTGGGGTCACGAGACCGAGCCGGTGATCCTCGCAACCACCGTTCGCGCTGACACCGCCCTCACCCATCCATCGCCTATCGTGGGTGACGCCGCAGCGGTCCTCGCCATTTTAATTCAGGCGCTGCTGCACAAGAAGGACGCGCTTTTGGCCATCGACCTCGCCCACGCCTTCGCTCGAAGGTCGGCCCTGTCGCGCGAAGTGATCGACGCGATCGCGCAGGCCGCGGTATCGCCGGGAGACTCCGCGGGGCCATCCGGTCCCAACGCCCCGGCTGCACTTCAATTCACGGTGTTCCAGCTAGCCCACGCGCCGACCTTTGAATCCGCCATGGAGTCGGCGCTCGACATCCATTCCATGTCGGATGCGCTGCCCTCCATCCTGGGTGGCGTCATGGGCGCCCGCTTCGGACGAGACGCCGTCCCCGCGCGGATCCGTCAGCTCGTCATGTCGTCCCGGCCGTTCGAAGGCCTGGCGCCGCGTCCGCGGCCGCCCGAGTATTGGGCGACCGACGCGATGGCGATCGCGGAAGCGCTGCTCACCGCACGCTAGTGTGCTGCCTCGTAAGTTCCCGATACATGCGAGGGTCGAGGCGCCCGGAGCGCAAGGCGCCGAGGAGCCGCGAATATCGGGAATATTCGGACGACGAGCAACGCAGCGGGCCGGGATGCATCGGCACTCCCATGTATCGGGAACTTACGAGGCAGCACACTAGTGTCAACCGCGAACGCCGCGCGCAAAATCAAGTGGACGCTCTTCGGAGCGCAGGCGATGGGCTCGGCGGGTTTCATCGTGGCCTCGACGGTCACGCCCATCGTGGGAGGCGCGCTTTCCGGCCGTGCGTCTTTCGCCGGCGTCCCGACCGCCTTCTACTGGTGCGGCGGGGCGCTCGCGACGCTCCTTTGGGGCCGGCTGTTGGATCCGCTCGGCCGTCGGGTGACGTTGACGCTGGGTCTGACCGTGGGGGTCATCGGTGCCGCGACCGCGTCGTTCTTCGTGGTGCAGCATTCTTTCGTCGGTTTTATCGCAGGCCTCATTCTCATGGGCGCGGCAAACTCGGCGCTGCAGCTCGCGCGCTTCATGGCGGGTGAAGTTCATGCGGTTCGCGAACGCGGGCGCGCGATCTCGACCGTCGTCCTCGGCGGGACCTTCGGCGCCATCCTGGGGCCCGCTCTGGTCGCACCCATGTCTCAGGTCGCGGTCTGGTTTGGCGGGCCCCCTCTTGCCGGTCCCTATGCGGCAAGTGCCGGATTCTTCCTGATGGGCGCGCTGATCACGGCCGCGTTGCTTCGTCCGGATCCGCACGACCTCGCCCGCGAAATCCACGCGGCGAGCGCCCTGCCTGATGTCCCCGCGCGATCTGTCCGCGCGATCCTGAGCGATCGAAC
>JBDSLN010000512.1:0-6406 GCA_039916365.1 Vicinamibacteria bacterium | reverse complement strand
CTGGCTCATGAACGCGGGAATGGCGCGTCCGTCCATCACGCGCATCCTGGGACCATACGTGTTGAAAATACGGACGATCCGGGTCTCCACGCCGTGGAAGCGGTGATACGCCATCACCATCGCCTCGGAGAAGCGCTTCGCTTCGTCATAGACGCCTCGCGGACCGATCGGGTTCACATTGCCCCAATACTCTTCGCGCTGTGGATGGACCAGCGGATCGCCATACACCTCGGAAGTGGATGCGAGGAGGATGCGCGCTTTCTTCGCCTTGGCCACGCCGAGCACGTTATGGGTGCCGAGGCTGCCCACTTTCAGAGTCTGAATTGGAAGCTTGAGATAGTCGATGGGAGAAGCGGGCGAGGCGAAGTGGAAGATGTAGTCGATGTCGCCTTCGAGTGCGATGTAGTTCGTGACGTCGTGCTTCACGAATACAAAGTCCCGACCGGTGAGCCGCTCGATGTTCGCGGTGTCTCCGGTCAGGAGGTTGTCCATCGCGACCACCGAATGGCCTTTATCGAGAAGGTATTCGCAAAGGTGGGAGCCGAGGAATCCGGCGCCGCCGGTGACGAGTGTGCGTGGCATGAGTTCGCTTTCGTGGCTTGAAAATCAGTAAGCGTGGGTCTGGCCGAACCCGCGAAAAACGGTGAGGACCAGAATCTTCAGGTCGAGGTAGAGAGACCAGTTCTCGATGTAATAAAGATCGAACTCGATGCGCTTTTCGAGGCTGGAGTTTCCTCTCCAGCCGTGAACCTGCGCCCAGCCGGTGAGGCCGCTCGGAACGCGGTGACGCAGCATGTAATTGGGGATCTTGTGCTTGAACTGGTCGACGAAGTGCGGGCGCTCGGGACGCGGTCCGACCAGGCTCATGTCCCCGCGGATGACGTTCAGGAGCTGAGGCAACTCGTCGAGGTTGTACTTGCGGAGGAAGACGCCGAGATCCGTGCGACGCGGATCTTGTTCGCTTGCCCAGACGGGGCCGCTCTCCGCTTCGGCATCTTCGCGCATCGTGCGGAACTTGAAGACCGGGAAATGCCTTCCATCAAGCGTCACGCGGTCCTGGCTATAGAGGATGGGACCTTTGCCGCCCTTCAACTTGATCGCGAGGACGACCAAAGGGAGCACCGGAATCAGGAACGTCAGCACCGCGAGGATCAACAAACCGCCCGCAAGATCCATCGCGCGCTTCAGCAACGCCGGCAGTCCATGCAGAGGCGTTTCGTTTAGGGAGACGATCGGAATGCCGTCGAGGTCTTCGATGCCTGAGCGCAGGGTCAGGCACTGAAGCAGGTCGGGGACGATCCGCACGTCGACGACTTCGCTTTGAAGGTTCTGGACGAGATTCACCATCTCAGCGTGACGTTCCATCGGGAGGGCGACGTACACCACGTCGATCGAGTGCGAGTAGATGACTTCATTCGCGCTCGTCAACGGGCCAAGGACTGTGTGATTCTGCGCAGAATCGCCCGTCGGCAAGGACTCAGACAAATGACCCACGACGTGGAATCCAAGGCGCTTCTGGGCCGCTAGTTTGCGTGCGACGGTCTGACCCAGTTCCGAAGTCCCGGCGACCAGGATACGCACCGCGTTCTCACCGCGCGTCCACGCCCGCTCGAACCAGGCGAGGAGGAGGCGTCGTCCCGCGATCGCAAGGGGTGCGCCGAAGACTACAAACAGCACGAATACGCCCTGAGAGTACTCGGCGCTCGCAGCGACTTCGGGCGCGTACCGGAAATAGATGCGGATGTAGAGCGTCGCGCCCAGCGACAGGGCCGCGGTAACGATGAAGGCGGCCACGATCCGCAACACATCGTCGATGGCGCTCATCGGACGACGCAGCCGATAGAGACCCTGAAGGGCAAAGACGACGCCTGCTACGCCGAGGATCAGGGGTAGAAGTTCGGCGTAGTCACGGGCCGCCGGCACGCCCTTGTATGGCGGGAAGGGCCCGGTGAACAGAGTTGAATTGAAGCGGGCGTAATACGCAGTCATCCATGCGATTGCCACCGCCACCATGTCGGCGGCGAGGAAGCTTTCGGTCAGATGTTGCTTTCGCTGGCGCAAACGCTGTTCGTCCTTGCGGTTTGTTCGAAAGATGGATACGGCCGGCTTCACCCGGACACAACGTCAGCGGCCGTCAGTTTCCTCAACCACGCGCATGAAGCGCGCTTCGAAGCTGGCTCTTGAGTACGTCGCGGCGCGCTGATGCAGGCTGAGTCTACTGAAGCGACCGGAAACTAGTTGAGCCAGAGCCGCCGCGACCGCTTCGCCCGTCGGCTCCTTGAAGGTTTGTCCGAACTCACCGTGATTGACGATCTCTGCTCCGCCGCCCTGGGCGTTCACCACCGCAGGCCGACCGCAGGCCAACGCTTCTGCGACCACGATGCCGAAATCCTCCACGCCGGGGAGGATGAGCGCCCGCGCGCCGCGGTAGAGACCAATCAGCCGTTCGCGATCGGCGCTTCCGAGGAACTCCACGTTGGACTTGGCTCGCGCGCGTAAACGCGCCTCTTCCGCTCCGTTGCCCACAACCAGCAGACGGCGCCCCGTCAGGTTCGCCGCGTCAATGGCGAGGTCGATACGTTTGTAGGGAACGAGCGCTGACACCACGAGGTCATAGCCGGAAGGCGCTTCATCGCCGTCCCCCGGTGTGAAGAAATCCGTATCGACCGGTGGTTCGATCACCAATGCGTCGCGACCGTAGAAGTATCGGATGCGCCCGGCGACGGTCTGTGAGTTGGCGATGTACTGGTGGACGCGGCCTGACGTGGCGACATCCCAGGTTCTGAGCCCTTCCGCCATGACGCGGAGGACCGCACTGCCGGCGCGGCCCATGCGGGCGGGGCCGAAGTAGTCGTCGAAGCGGTCCCAGACATAGCGCATCGGGGTGTGGCTGTAGCAGATGTGCCTCGCGTTCCGTCCGGGCTGGACACTCTTAGCGACACAGTGCGAACTGGACACCACAAGATCGAACGCGCGTACGTCGAGACCGCGGACGGCGAATGGAAACAGGGGCAGGTAGTGCCGATAGAGCCGAGTGGCGAAGGGGAGCTTGCCGATGAACGAGGTCCGAATCGTTCGGCTCTCCAGCTCTGCGGGCAGCGAGCCTTTGACATGGAGCAACGTGTAGATCGGCGCCTCAGGGAAGAGCCGCGCCAGGGAGAGGAGAACCTGCTCACCTCCGCGGAATCCGGTTAGCCAGTCGTGGACGAGGGCCACGCGCCGCGTCATTTGTCGAGCGCGATCCGATAGCCGGCCAGCGTCTTGCGGGCGGAGTCTTCCCAGTTGAACTTCTTGGCCTGAATGCGTCCGCGTTCACGCAGTTCATTCGCGAAGGCCGGATCGTCGAGGATGCGGGACAAGCCGACCGCGATCGCCTCGCCGTCATGTGGATCGACAAGAACGGCTGCGTCGCCCACAACTTCAGGCAAGGAAGACACGTTGGAGGTCACCACCGGAGTGCCGCAAGCCATGGCCTCAAGAGGGGGAAGTCCGAAGCCCTCGTACTGGGAAGGAAAAACGAACACGGTCGCGAGCCGGTACAGCGCAGCCAGGGTGCTTTCCGGGACGAAGCCAAAGAAGCGCACAAAAGGACGAAGCCGGAACGACTCCACGCGCCGTCGCAATTCGGGTGTCTTTCCAATCTCGTCACCGATGATCATCAAATGGACGTCTTCATGGCCTGGTGTAGCGCGAAGGCGCGCGAAGGCTTCAATCAGGCGGGGTAGGTTCTTATGCGGTTTGATGTTGCCGGCATAGAGGATGAAGCGCTGAGCGATCTGATAACGCTCTTTGACCCGGTCAAGCTCTTCCTGATCCGGAGCTTCGAGTAGATCTGTGTCGATGGCGTTCGAGACGACGTGGATCTTGTCGGTCGGCGTGTTCGGAAAGAAGTGCACGATGTCGCGCTTACTTGCCTCGGAAACGGTGAAGACCAGCTTGGCTCGCCGGATCGCACTGCCCATCATGAAGCGCGCGTAGTGGATGGCCGCCGGATTCGGCAGGTATTCGGGGAAGCGGAGGTGGATACAGTCGTGCACCGTGACCACGGACTTCGTTCCGAGCAGCAGAGGGAGCACATAGTGAGGTTCGTGGAAGAGGTCGGCGCCCAGCTTCCGAAGCTGCCAGGGAAGGCTCCAGTGCTCTCGAATCGAGTACCCGCGAGACTCATCCACCACGGGCACGAAGTTCTCCGACAGGTCCTTCAGGGTCGGGACGTCTTCGTGGTGGCAGAACAGGAAATAGGTGTTCTCGTGGTCGATCAGAGCCAGCGAACGCACGATGTTTCGCACGTAGGTGCCAATGCCGTAGTCCCGCCACTTACGGGCATCAATCGCGATTCTCGCCACGGGCCGAAGGTAGCACGGCTTCGCTCTGGGCAGAAAAAAACGGAGCGGCCCTCTTCGATTGAGTTGAAGAGAGCCGCCCAGGGATCGGAGAGAGGTGGAGAACTCTCTGCGTCCCGAACTTTTACGCGACCTTGACTTCGATGGCGCGAGGCTTCGACTCCTCGGCCCGCGGGATCGCGATGGTGAGCACGCCGTCCTTGTAGTCGGCGGTCACCTTGGTGACGTCGGCCGACTCCGGCAGGGTGAAGGCGCGGGCAAAGGCTCCGAACGCGCGCTCGGTGCGCTGGATCTGGCCTTCCTTGTCGTTTTCGACCAGGTCACGCTTGCGCTCGCCCTTGATCGTGAGCGTGCGGTTCTCGATGTTGACCGACACGGCGTCCTTGGGCACGCCCGGAAGGTCGACTTCGATCAGCAACGCGTCACTCGCGTCGCTGCGGATGTCCACGGCCGGAACGAATCCGCCTTCGGACTGAGCGGCGAACGCCTCGGAGAGGAAGCGGTTGAGACGGCGCTGGGAAAAGGCGACGTCCTGGAAGGGGTGGGTTCGTACGAGGGTCATTTCAGTATCTCCTTGGAGCTTCTGAATTTTGTTGAAAGTCGCCACCGAAGAAGCCCTATTGGTCGCGACAGGTGAAGATTAACGCTGGATCGCACATCATGTCAATCATATTTTCTTTAATTTTTATATCACATAGAACAAAACACGCGCGCGAACGCCGCTTTCGCGGCCCGATCCGTATGATTTTCAACCACTTGGGCGTTTGTGATATGAAGTCTGGGTAATGAAGAGAAATGAGACGAGGTCCGTCCGGGCCGGATCAGTTTTCATCGGCGGCGAGCATCGCGTGGCGGTTCAAAGCATGTGCGCCACCAAGACCCAGAACATCGACGCGACGGTTGAGCAGGCCGAGAAGATCCGGGAGGCGGGTGGCGATCTGGTGCGCATTGCGGTTGACTCCCCGAAGGACGTGGCGGCGCTCGCGGAGATTCGGAAGCAGACGACCGCGAATCTGGTCGTTGACCTTCAGGAGAACTATCGACTGGCCGCCACGGTGGCGCCTCACGTCGACAAGTTCCGCTACAACCCCGGCCACCTCTATCACCATCAGAAGGAAAAGTCGGTGGCTGAGAAGGTCCGCTTCCTCACAAATGTCGCGCGCGAGCACGATTGCGCGATCCGCATCGGAGTGAACTGCGGCAGCGTCGATCCCGAGATGAAGGCGAAGTATCCCGACGACGACGTTGCAGCCATGGTGGCGTCGGCTCTTGAGCATTGCGCGCTGATGGATGAGTTCAAGTTCGATCGCTTTGTGGTCAGCCTCAAGGATTCGCATCCGCGCAAGGTCATTGAAGGCAACAACCGCTTCGTGGAAGCGCGCAAGGATGTTCCGCTTCATCTGGGCGTGACCGAGGCCGGCATTCCGCCCGAAGGGATCATCAAGACCCGCGTTGCGTTCGAGCAGCTTCTGCCGCGGGGCATCGGTGACACGTTGCGCGTCAGCCTCACTCTCCCCAACCCTCGCAAGCATGAAGAGATCACGGTGGGGAAGTTGATTCTTGAGGACATCGCCGCGGGACGCTTCCGCTCCGTGCCTGTCTTTGACGATCACACGCTCAACGTCATCTCTTGCCCTTCCTGCTCCCGCGTCGAGAACGAGAAGTTCGTTGAGTTGGCCGAAGCGGTCAAAGAGATGACGGTCTACGCCAAGCCCCACGCGATCACCATTGCGGTGATGGGTTGTCGCGTCAACGGCCCCGGCGAGACGGACGATGCGGATCTCGGCCTGTGGTGCGGACCGACTCACGTCAATCTGAAACGGCAGAAGGTGCCGATGGGGGCCTTCACGTACGAAGAGATCTTGCCCAAGCTCCGCGGCGAACTGGACGACCTCATCGCCAAACGCGCCTCCGCTTAGTCGAGCGGCGATCTTGAGAGATCATCCCGCGGGTGGAGGAGCGTCGTCCTCGGATCCTTCAGGGCTGGAGCGGCTCGGGCGCGCCGACTGGATGGAGAACTTCTGAATCGTGTGGCGTCTTCCTCACCTTATCTGGCGGAAAAG
>JBDSLN010000511.1:0-3100 GCA_039916365.1 Vicinamibacteria bacterium | reverse complement strand
GGGCGACCATCACGGCGGCGGCGGCGGCGCGGCTTGGAGTGTCGACCCGGATCATTAGCGCCCTTTCAGATGGAGCGGTCGCTCGCCTTCGCGGCGAGAGTGTCCAGGTCACCAATTTGAAGAAGCGTGGTGAGCAGCACGCCATCACCGCCGCTCTCTCGACGCCCCAGGACCGCGCCTTCGTGACCTTCGATGGCGTCAATCGCGTTCTCGGCCCCCGGTTCGTAGCCGCCATCGAAAAGACCCAGGCGCGCATTGTCCATTGCGCCCTGTGTCCGCGTGACATTCCACCGCTGGTCCAAGCGATCAGGCAGCTTCGGGAAAGAGGCGCACTGGTCTCGTTCGACTTTGGTTACGACCTCGACCTTGCGCGCGACGCTCACCTCCCAAAGCTGCTCGCGGAGGTCGACTATCTCTTCATCAACGAAGCCGAGGCCACTCTGTACTCGAAGCGCAACACGCTCGCTCGAGCGGAGTCCTTCTGGCAGGAGCACGCACGCAACACCATTCTGAAGATTGGCCCCAAAGGGAGCCGCTGGATTTCTTCTCGCGGTGTCATCGAAGAGTCGGCTCCGAAGGTCCGCGCCGTCGATACGACGGGCGCCGGGGATGCATTTAACGCGGGCTTTTTGGCTGGCCTCCTGAGCAGCCTGACGCCGAACCGCTCTCTGCGCCTGGGGAATACGGTCGGCGCTCGTTCGACCCTGGCGATGGGCGGTCTCGACGGACTGCCGCGCATCGACCAGTTGTAGCGAGCCTGCCGAGCTTCTTCGTGGGCGCCAGACACGTTCACGCCTGAGTTCCTGCGAGAATCCGCGTCAATGGCATACGAAGGCGTCCGAGTCGCCGTTGCAATTCCGGCATACAAGGCGGCCTCGACGATCGCTGCAGTGATCGCGGACATTCCAGCGTTCGTCGATTGCATCCTGGTGGTTGATGATGCGAGCGGCGATGGCACCGCCGAGGTTGTTCGGGGCGTCCACGATCCCCGTGTCCGAGTTGAGGTCCATGAAACCAATCAAGGCGTCGGCGGAGCGATGAAGAGCGCTTACCGCGCGGCGCTTCTGGACGGGATCGACGTCGTGGTCAAGATGGATGCGGATGGCCAGATGGATCCGCGGTACCTGGTCGATCTGCTGACGCCGGCCCTCACCGGCGAAGCGGGCTACGTCAAGGGAAACCGACTCTGGTCGTGGACTTCGGCGAAGGGGATGCCGCGCGAGCGTCTGTTCGGCAATCTGTTTCTATCCCTCGCCACGAAGGCGGCGTCAGGTTATTGGAGCGTGTTCGATCCGACCAACGGATTCACGGCGATCCGCGCGGATGTCCTTCGCCGCCTGGACTTCGACGCCATCGAGGACCGCTACTACTTCGAGACCAACATGTTGGTCGAACTCCATCTCCGGCGCATCGCGGTTCAGGACATCCTGATGGAAGCGCGTTATCGCGGAGAGGCGAGTTCGCTCTCCGTGGTGGGCGCGTCCGTCGAGTTCGCGCTCCGGCTGGTCGGATCGCTCGTGCGTCGCGTGATGCTGGAATATTTTGTTCTCGACATGAGGCCGGGTACGGTGTTCGGACTCCTCGGTGCCCTGGGTGTCGCCTTCGGCACGGTGTTCGGCGTGTATCACTGGCGACTCGGTGAAGCGATGGGCACCAGTTCGCTCCCCGGCACCGTCATGGTGGCCGCCATTCCGGTCATTGTCGGAACGCAACTGCTGGTTCAGGCGCTCGCGCTCGACATCGTCGAGAGTCGCAATTTTCCGCGCCTCCGACCCCTCACGCGGTCAAACGGCGTCTAGTCTGCCGGGCGAATCGCCACGATCCGCGCGAATGCGTTCACAAAGACGGGTCGGAACCATCGACGATTTCCCAGACCGCGTGACGCTTCGCCATAGCGCTCGCGGATTCGATCATCCACCACGACGTGCGTGATGCCGTAGCGTGCGATGGCCCGACGGACTGTGCGCTCATCGAGGGAGGTCAGGATGTCCGCCTCGGCCCCTTCTCGGGCCACTCGATCCGCCGTCTGATCCGGGCGCACCATCAAGAACCTCCGGCCGGTGAGGCCGGAGAGCATGACGCCTTCGGAGCTGATGAGCACCGACTCCACGGTGGTGTTTTCCCGGATCCACTTCGAGGCTTCCTCGATCTGCGGATCGAGGGGGACGCTGCTGCGGCGGAAGTATCGGTCGTCTCGGACGGGATTGAAGTAGGCCGGGTAAGAGCAGGCCAGCATCAATCCGAATGCGATGGCGCCGCGCCGGCCCGAGAATTTTCCTGATTCGCGCGACAAGATCCACGCGGCGTACCCAGCGCCCGCTCCCGCGACCATGCGCCAGTAGTAGAACCCTTCGTCCGGTTCTGGAGCGAAACCGATCTGAAGTCCGATGACGTAACAGAGGGCCACGAGAGGACCGGTGAGGAGGAACCCCGTGCCGTGGCGCTCGGCGTTACGGATCGCGAAAATGAGCCCGAGCACAAAGAGAAGCAAGAGTGGACCAAGGTCGAGGCTCCATAGATACGGACTCGTGAGCCGCTCGCCCATCTGGTCACGCCAGATCTGCGGCATTTCGCCTTGCCCGACTGGGTTGTAGTCGCGCAGAAGGTGCATCAGATACGGAACGCTCAGCACGAGGCCGACGATTGTGGCCACGACCGCTTTGCCAAGCGCCGCCATGCGATCGCTTGCCACGAGCGCGGTGATCAAAAGGCCGGGGAGCGCGTAAGCCCAGTCCAGAATGAAGGCCCAAATCAACAGCGCCTGCAGAAGGCCGAGATGAAGCCACGAAAGCCGGCTCAAGGAGCCCCGCGACAACAGTCCAACGAGGCCGAAGGCCAGCGCATGATTCGGTTTGAAGACGAAGTTGGCCTGCCAGAAATGATGAATGGGCGGGTCGGGAGCGAGCGCGAAGGACGAAAGCCCCAGGACCGATGCGGCCACGAGGACTCCTCGCCAACGGGCGGCCGTGGCATCTTCGGCGTCCAGGGGCGCACTCCATGCTTTGTAGAAGCCCAACGCGGTCAGGGTGATCACGAGAAGCGTCATGTGATCGTAGACAAAAGGCACACGATGGCTGGCGAAGCCCGAGAGGGCCGCCAC
>JBDSLN010000510.1:0-3367 GCA_039916365.1 Vicinamibacteria bacterium | reverse complement strand
CGGCCGCGTCGATCACTTCCCAGACATTGACGTTAAGCCTGCGGCACATCAGGGCGACTTCGTTGACGAGGCCGATGTTGACGCTGCGGAAGGTGTTCTCAAGCAGCTTCACCATTTCGGCCGCGCGAGGCGAAGAGACCACGATGATCTTCTCGATGGCCTTCAAATAGAGCTGCTTCGCGGCATCTCCGCAGGCGGGCGTCATTCCACCGATCACCTTGGGGGTATTGTGAGTATGGAACTTGGGATTGCCGGGATCGACCCGCTCCGGCGAGAAGGCGAGAAAGAAGTCGACGCCGACCTTCAAACCCTTCTCTTCGAGCATGGGGAGAATCAGCTCGTCGGTGGTGCCTGGATAGGTCGTGCTTTCGAGCACCACAAGCTGACCCGGACGCAGGTTCTCGGCGATCTTTCCAGTGGCCGAAACGACCATGGACAGGTCCGGATCCTTGGTCTTCGACAGCGGGGTCGGAACGCAAATGATCAGCGCGTCGCATTCGCGGATGCGGGCAAAGTCGGTGGTCGCGCGAACCTTGCCCTTGTCCACCAGCGCCTTGAGACGGGACGTTTCAACATCTTGAATGTAGGACTCGCCGCGGTTGAGGCTGTCGACCTTCGCTTCGGAAAGGTCGAAGCCGGTGACGTTCAAGCCGGCCGAACCAAACTCCACGGCAAGGGGCAATCCCACGTAGCCGAGGCCCAGAATTCCAACATGAGCATTGCCGCTCTCAATGCGTGCCTTCAGCGCGTCCAACGTCGAATTCCCCAAGATCGTCTCCAATGAGTATGAAAGTGCGCAGATTTTAGCCGTGTTTGCGGCGAAACGATCGTGGCCGCTAGACCGACACCAAGGCAGTCTGCTGAGCGTCGGGAATCGCGCGGAGATCGGCCACCGTAGCGCCGCGAGACTGCAGGATTCGCTCGATGGAGCGCGCCACCACGCTGTCCGGCGTGGAGGCTCCGGCGGTGACGCCGAGAGTGACGGGGCCTTCCGATGCCGGGCGCAGCCAGCCGGTGACCGTGTGACTGGTCGTGGCACCCACGCCCCGATGCAGAAGCGCGCCCGTGACCGGATCGATACATTCCGGAGACTCGACGTAGTACGTGGGGCATCGAGCAGAGCAGATACGCACCAGAGCCTGCGTGTTGCTGCTGTTGTAGCCGCCGATCACCAGCATCACTTCAGGCGGCGTCTCCTCGAACATCTTGAGCACAGCGTCCTGGCGATCCTGGGTGGCGGAACAAATGGTGTCGAAGGAGCGGAAACGCGTGGCCGCTTCTTCGGCACCGTACTTCGCGACGTAGGTGGCGCGCAGCATCTCCTGCACGCGCAGGCTTTCGCTCATGAGCATGGTCGTCTGATTGGCGAGGCCGACGCGCTCAAGGTGAATCACTGGATCAAAGCCCAGGCTGACCGCCTGCGCGAACTTCGCCATGAACTCTTCGCGAAAGATCTCCCCACGGACGAAACGGCTGACGAACTCGGTCTCCGCCTCATCGCGCACACAGAGATACGCACCGTTTGGATGAAGCAAAGCCTGCGACGCGGTCGCGCGGGTCTCTTCGTGGTAATGCTTGCCATGGATCACAACGGTAAAGCCGTCACGGGCGTACTTGGAGACATTTTTCCAGACGTTGAGAACGCTCCCGCACGTCGTGTCAACCAGGATTGCGCCGATGCCGCGGAGGTGTTTGAGCTCGTCCACGGTGACGCCAAAGGCGGGCAGGACCACCACATCCTCGGCAGTCACGGATGCGTACCGCGTCGCGGGCACGCGGCCGTCTTCCAGAATGGTAAAGCCCATCTGTCGGAGGTTCTGATTGACAGAAGGGTTGTGGATAATCTCGCCGGACAGGAAAAGACGGCGGTCGGGAAATCGCTTCTTGGCCTCGTAGGCGTACTCAATTGCTCGGTCAACCCCATAGCAGAAGCCGAACTCGCGCGCGAGCCGGACGGTCAGGCCAGAGGCCTCGGCCCCATATCCCAGTTCCTTGATACGGGCGATGACGTTGCTTCCGTAGTCCTGATCGAGGAGGGGCGCGACTTCCGCCTTGAGGCCAAGGCCCTTCTGAAAATAGGTCTGCACTGCCATAAGGTTATCAAGCGAGGGCGCATCGGCGGGAGAACCGGCCCGAGTCTCATAAGCTTCCACGCATGTGCGGTCGCTACACCCTCATCAGCCCTTCCGAGGCGCTGATGGCTCTCTTCGATGTCTCCGAGGACCAGGACTGGGACGAGCCGCGGTACAACATCGCACCTCAGACGAAGATCATGACCCTACGTCGTCGCGGCGCGACGCGGGTGGCGCAGCCGCTCCTTTGGGGCGCCATCAATCCTCGCGATTCGAAGCCGCTGATCAACGCGAGGTCCGAAACGGTCGCCACCTCTCCCCTGTTCGCCCGCGCGTTCTTGATGTCCCGGATCCTGATTCCCGCGGATGGTTTCTTCGAATGGACCAACGACCGCGGCCAGCGCAAGGCTCATTACTTCCAGCCGCCCGACGGACGTCCCTTCGCGTTCGCCGGCCTGGCGATCAACACTCCGGCCAATGCCAATGAAGATCGCGAGGAAGCGGCCGTCATCCTGACCACCGCAGCCAGTCCGCCCGTACGTCCGTACCATCACCGCATGCCGTTGGTAATCGCGCCAGGCGACTTCGCGCAATGGCTGGATCGTGACACCAAGCCAAAGGCCGCCATCGACCTCATCGCATCCGGGGCCGGGAGCGATTGGAAGTCGGTCCCCGTGGGCCCGGCCGTCAACAACGTCCGCAACGACCGACCGGATTGCATTGCGCCGGCTACACATCTACCCAATCCGCAAGGCAGCCTTTTCTAGGTAAGCGAAGCAGTCGCGATTTCAGCACCTGCAGCGACTTGCTCGATGCGGGTGCCAAGGGTTCTGGAGTAAATTGTCCGGCTCCCCATGACCAAAGCCAAAGGCAAACGCCCGAAAATCAAGACCCCTCCGCTGCTGTTCGAGAAGACCCAGGCTCTCCTCCAGAAAATCGGCAAACAGGTCGAGGGAACGTTCCTGACCTACTGGACATCTACCTCGGGCTCAGTGTGCGACAACGACGTCATGGCGCTGCACGAAGTCCTCCGCGAGATCGGGCCGCAGAAGACCATCACACTCTTCGTGAAGTCAGACGGCGGCAGCGGCATGGCCTCGCTCCGCATGGTTCACCTGTTGCGGAGTTCGTGCAAGCGCCTGGTGGTTCTGGCTCCGCTCAACTGCGCGTCGGCGGCAACGATGTTCGCCCTGGGCGCGGATGAAATCGGCATGGGTCCGCTTTCGTACCTCACCGCCGTGGATACGTCGCTCGAGCACGAGCTCTCGCCCGTCGATCACACCAACAACCTGGTC